>CAMLOF010000023.1 GCA_946481585.1 uncultured Macromonas sp.
AGTTGATCAAAAGATTGATCTGGTGGACCGGCCATTCGAAGAGTTGCTGGAAACCGAGGTCACGGGCGCTGCAGGCTTTGTGCGCGAGGTCACTGACGCTCCCTCTGCGGTGTCGGTGGTTACCGCCGAGGAAATCCGGCACTTTGGATACCGCAACCTGGCCGAGATTCTGGAGAACCTCCCGGGCCTTACCCTGGATTTTGACGGCGCTTACTACTACACCGGTGCCCGTGGGTACGGTTTGCCCGGGGAATACTTTGGCCGTTACATGCTGGTCATCGACGGTTACCCCGTTGCTGACAACATCTACAACCAAATCTACATGGGTGACGATGGCTTGCTGGATCCATCTGTCATCGAACGGGTGGAGTATGTGCCCGGGCCGGGGGCGGCCGTCTATGGCAACAACTCCTTTTTGGGGGCGATCCATGTCTTCACCCGCAAGGGGCGCGACGTGGACGGCGGCGAGCTTTCTACCGCCTGGGGCTCGCACAACGATCGCAAGACCCGCCTTAACCTGGGCGGGCGTACAGAAGATGGCACCGATTGGCTGCTGTCCGCAGTAACTCACGAAAACGACGTGAAGGCTTGGAGCGATGGCGAGCCGATCATGCATCCTTCCAGCGACCAGAAGTTGTTGTTCAAAGCTCGCCGGGCGGGCTGGTGGCTGGAAACGGCACTCGCCAAGCGTACGTTGAGGGAAGGCCAAGCGGAGCGAGGAGTCGATGCCAACACATTCTGGCAGGTCGGCCGCGATGTGGATTGGGAGAACTGGAAAGCATCCTTCCGGCTCTACCAAGGGGGCGCCAAATACTTATACGAGGGGCCGTACGGTGAAGGAATGATCACCGAAAAGGCCAGCGGGGCTTGGTGGGGGGGGCAGGCGCAGTTGGCCACGTCTGCGTTGAGCGGGCATCGCGTCGCGCTTGGCCTGGAGTACCGGGCTGACAAACGGCTAAGTTACAAGACCCCGCAGTTCAATGAGATTGATCAGACGTTTGAAAAATACGTACTGCATCGCGGTGAGCACACCCATAACCTGGGTATCTACTTCCAGGACGAAATCCAGCTCACGCCGACGTTGGACCTGAGTCTTGCGCTGCGCCACGACCGGCGCTCTGCGGGACAAAGTGTTGTTCACCGTACCAATCCGCGCCTGGCGCTGGTGTACAGACCCAACGTGGACACCTCACTGAAGTTGTCGCACGGCACGGCATCTCGTTGGCCTAGCTGGTACGAGTTGATTTACGGTTCGCCGGATCGAGTCGAGAAGTTCAAGACGACAGAGCTTGTGGTTGATCAGCGTTGGCCCGCTCTTGGTTTGCGGTCTGTAGGGTCGTTATACAGCTACCGCATGTCCAACCTGTTGGCCAGCAGCTGGGTGCCAGGCCTGGAATATCTTCAGTTCCAGGGAGGGGAGCTGGCACTGGAATGGCATTGGAAGGGTGCAACCATCAAGGCCAGCTATGCGCATCAGCGGTCACGCTCTAACAGTGGCAAAGGGTTGATCAACTCACCGAGCGATGTGGGCAAGGTGCAGGTGTCGGTGCCGTTTGCCGCAGACCGATGGCGCGCCAGCTTGGCCTGGCGGGCCGTTGCATCGCGAGTCAGCCGCAACTCAGAGGACGTGGTTTTCACCATTCCTGGGTATGCGGTGGCTGACCTCACGTTCTTCGGGCGTAACGTCGCCAAGGGGCTGGATGTCAGCTTCGGTGTTCGTAACCTGTTCAACCGCCGGTACGCGAGTGTTGTGAACGCGGGCTACGGTGACGAGCAGGGAACGTTCGTGCGCGACGGCCGCACGTACTGGTTGCAGCTGGAGTACAGGTTCCGATGAAAAGGTCCTTTGCTCTGCTTCTTGCGGCCCTGCTTTGTGCCTGGCTGTGCGCTGCCACGCCATTGGCGCGTGCGCAAGTTGTTGCCTCTGCTGCGCAAGTGTCCGCTGTGGCTGAGCGTGCACCTGTGGACGAGCGAGCCATGAAGGCAGCGTACCTCTACAACTTCGCGGTGTTCACGCAGTGGCCCAAGTTGTCATCAACGGCCTTCCAGTTCTGCGTGCTTGGTGCGTCTGCGGTGGACGAAGAACTGCGGCGCCTGCAAGGCCGGCCCGTGCAAAACGGCTTGCCACTGGTGGTGCGCAACGTTGTGCCCGGTGACGACCTGGAGCCATGTCAGCTGTTGTACGTGGACGAGAGCCAGCGGCGGCAGTTCGCTGCAACGCTCGGGCATCTGAATGGGTACCCGGTGCTGACGGTGACCGATGCAGAGGGGCTTGCGGAGCAGGGGGCGATGATCGAAGTCAGGCGACAAGGCAACCGCCTGGCTTTCGATGTGAACCTGCCTGCGGCGCGAAGGGTGAAGCTGGACTTCAGCGCCCGTTTGCTCAAGTTGGCGAGCTACGTCGCTACCAAACCCTGACCGGAAATCAGCCATGGCACGATTCGAGGACCGCCCCCTTCACGAAAAGCTCATGCGAGCGGGTGGTTGGCTGACCTCGGCTGCCATGCTCACGCTGCTGCTTTTCGTGCTTGTTTACCAGCTCTCAGTCAGGCGCGAAATTCTGGAAGACGCCATGAACGCGCACGCCAAGGTGGTTGGCAGCAACGGGGCCGCGTCCATCATGTTTGGCAACGAATCCGAGGCAAGCGAGGTGCTCGCCTCGCTCGCGGCGGTTTCCGACATCACATGGGCAGAGCTGCTCGATGAGCAAGGCCAGAGAATGGCCCGCTACGAGCGGCCGGGTTTGCACAAGACATGTCTGTTGTTCGGCCTGCGCAAGGGGTGCTTTCTGACGGTGCGTCAGCCGATTGTGCTCAGGGGGCAGATTGTCGGCTCGGTGCTTGTGGAGGCCAGTCTGGAATCGGTTTACCGTGGGCTTTTACTGCAAGCGGCCTTCGGCGCAGCGGCAGCCATTCTGGTGCTGTTGGGGGCGACCATGTGGGCGCGCCGAATTGCCCAGGGGATCGTGCGGCCGCTGCATCGCCTCGTGCGCTTGACGGAAAAAGTCAGTGCGGATCAGAATTTCTCATTGCGCGCAGAGGTATCTGCGCAAGACGAAGTCGGGTCATTGGCACGCAGCTTCAACGCCATGATGGAGAAGCTGGAGTGGCATGACGCCCGGCTCAACGCAGAACTTGTACAGCGCCGCCAGGTGGAGTTGCAACTCAACCGCATGGCGTACTACGACAACGTCACCGAACTGCACAACCGCCACTATTTCAAGGAGAAGCTTGAAGTTGCCGTGAGCGAGGTGGTGCGTTGTGGCGGCGCTTGTGCGGTCTTGTTCATCGATCTGGATGACTTCAAGATCGTCAACGACACCTTGGGTCACGAGGCAGGGGACGTACTGCTTCGCCAGGTGGCCGCTTGCCTGCGAGCAACGCTGCGCAGCAACGACATTGTCTGCCGCATTGGGGGTGACGAGTTTGCAGTCATTCTCGACCACAGCGTCAATGAGCGGCAGGCGGGCCGCGTGGCCAGCAATCTGGTGGATGCGCTGTCCAAACCTTTCTTGATCGATGGTCGGCAAGTGCGTATTGGTGCCAGCGTTGGTGTGGCGCTGTGCCCTGATCACGCAACGGATACGGTCACGCTACTGCGCAACGCTGATACTGCCATGTACCACGCCAAGGGTGGGGGCAAGAACAATTTCCGGGTGTTCGCGCCCGAGATGGAGAACGGCTCCCTCAAGCGCTTCACGCTCGAACAGGCGCTGCGCCAGGCGATTGAAAACGGCCAGTTGCAGTTGCACTATCAACCGCAGGTAACGCTGACGACGCCACCCAGGCTGGTGGGGTTTGAGGCGCTTTTGCGCTGGGAGCACCCGGAGTTGGGCTCCATCTCGCCTTACGAGTTCATCCCGCTGGCCGAGGAAACTGGGCTCATCCACGCCATAGGGGACTGGGTCATGCGCACGGGTTTCCGCCAGGCCGGTGCCTGGCAGACGGCCTACCCTGGAGTCCGGTTGGGTATCAACCTCTCTGGGCGGCAACTCAAGCAGATGGACATCGTCGATCGCATCCTGACAGAGCTGCATAGCAGCGCGTTGGACCCTTGCCTTGTCGATCTGGAGTTGACCGAAACCGTGCTGATGGATGACCGGGCGGCGACAGCGGCCAAGCTGCAAGCGCTGCGCCAGGCCGGCATTCGTGTCGCGCTGGACGACTTCGGTACCGGGTATTCGTCGCTGAACTACCTGAAGTTGTACCCTGTGGACACGATCAAGATTGACCGCTCGTTTGTTGCCAATTTGCCTACCGACGAAGAGGACGCGACCATCACGCGGGCCATTATTTCCATTGCCGAGGGCTTGGGATTGGGGCTGGTGGCCGAGGGTGTGGAGACCCCGGTGCACGCAGAGTTTTTGCGGGCGGCTGGGTGCCGCATGGCCCAGGGTTACCTTTTTGCCCGCCCAATGAACGCGCACGATGCCACCGACATGGTGCTGAACGCCGCTAAGGCTGCCGAAGACGTGCCCGTGGTGTGAGAGCCGTGCCCGCGTGGGGCACGTCGTGTATTAAAACCGTGGCAAATCGGGGTGGGCGAGCTTGCCTGAGCGCACCAGCATCTTGCCGTACTCGGCGCAGCGGTGCAGCGTGGGAATCACCTTGCCGGGGTTGAGCAGGCTCTTGGTGTCAAAGGCGCGCTTCACGCCAAACATCTGTTCGTTTTCCTCGGCGCTGAACTGCACGCACATGCTGTTGAGCTTTTCCACGCCAACGCCGTGTTCCCCGGTGACGGTGCCGCCCATGGCAACACTGGTTTCCAGGATGTCGGCGCCAAAGAGTTCGCAGCGGTGGAGCTGGTCCGGATCGTTGGCATCGAACAGGATCAGCGGGTGCAGGTTGCCATCACCCGCGTGGAACACGTTGGCGCAGCGCAGGTCGTACTTCTTTTCCATGTCCTGTATGGCCAGAAGGATGTCTGCCAGCCGTTTGCGCGGGATGGTGGAGTCCATGCACATGTAGTCGGGGCTGATGCGGCCGGAGGCGGGGAAGGCGTTCTTGCGGCCGCTCCAGAAGCGCAGCCGCTCGGCTTCGTCCCGGCTCACGGCAATGGCCGTGGCGCCCGCCGCGCGCAGCACCTCGCTCATGCGGTCAATCTCTTCTTCCACTTCCTCGGGCGTGCCGTCGCTCTCGCACAGCAGAATGGCTTCGGCGCTCAGGTCGTAGCCTGCGTGCACAAAGTCTTCGACAGCCGCCGTCATGGGTTTGTCCATCATCTCCAGCCCGGCAGGGATGATGCCCGCGGCGATGACGGTGGCCACGGCGTCGCCCGCCTTGCGTATGTCGTCGAAGCTGGCCATGATGCAGCGCGCCAGCTGCGGCTTGGGCACGAGTTTGACGGTGACCTCGGTGGTGACGGCCAGCATGCCTTCGCTGCCGATGAGCACAGCCAGCAGGTCCAGCCCTGGGGCGTCCAGCGCGTCCCCGCCAAAAGTGACCGGGTCGCCTTCGATGGTGTAGCCGCGAACCTTGAGCACGTTGTGCACGGTGAGGCCGTACTTCAGGCAATGCACGCCGCCGGAGTTCTCTGCCACGTTGCCACCAATGGTGCAGGCGATCTGGCTGCTGGGGTCTGGGGCGTAGTAAAGGCCGTGGGGTGCCGCCGCTTCGCTGATGGCGAGGTTGCGCACACCCGCCTGCACCACGGCGGTCTGGGCCAGAGGGTCAATCGACAGAATGCGGTTGAACTTGGCCAGCGACAGGGTGACGCCCAGGGCGTGAGGCATGGCCCCGCCAGACAGTCCCGTGCCCGCCCCGCGTGCGACCACGGGCACATCCAGTGCGTGGCAGGCGCGCAGCACGGCCTGCACCTGGTCTTCAGTCTCGGGCAGGGCCACGGCCAAGGGGCGTTCGCGGTAGGCGGTCAACCCGTCGCATTCGTAGGGGACGGTGTCCTCCGGCGTGTACAGCAGCGCGTGGGCTGGCAGGACCGCACTAAGTGCACGGACCACCTCGGTTTGCCTGGCGGCCCGGTCTGGGGCCTGGAGCTGGCGGAGGGCGGCGAGATCGTTCATCGTGGTGCGAGTTTAGGCCAAGGCCTCGCCTGGATGTTTGAAAAAACATTCAGCGGCTTGTGAAAGGATGAAGTGGGAGCCGTGAGGGGACGCAGCTGTTGACCTGGGTCAAAGGACGTGATTTGTGCCTGTATCCGCCTCTTGAAAACGCCTGCTCCGCGCGCTATTTTCGAATTTGAGGTCGGCGATGGTCGTCATCGCGGCCTGTCAATGTGAATTGACAGTTTCAGAGGAGTGGATCATGAACAGTCTTATCACACGTGGCAGCTTGTTCGACGATTTCTTCAAAGATATGGCTTCTGGCTTCTTCGTGCGTCCGTTGCACGGTGAGCCGCTGCCCCAGTCCATCAAGGTTGATATCAAGGAGTCTGGGCAGACGTACACCGTTGAAGCCGAGATGCCGGGCGTGCCCAAAGAAGACATTCAGGTGACTATTGAGGGCAATGTGGTGACGATCGGAGCCGAGGTCAAGCAGATGGACCGCCAGACCGCTGATGAGAAGACCTTGCGTAGCGAACGGTACTACGGGTCTGTGACGCGCAGCTTCCAGTTGCCGATGGACATCGACAAGTCGGGCGCGAAGGCCCGCTACGACAATGGCGTGCTGACGCTGACACTGCCGAAGAAGACGGGCGCTGGCGGCCAACGGCTGGCCGTTGAATAAGGGGTTGCCCGCGCAGGTGGGGCCTCAGGCCAGCACCTTTCGCAGCCATTCCGCGAATGACGCGCATTCCCAGCGGTCCATAGTGCCGGTTCGCCAGCACAGGTAGTGTGCGTGCGGGCTGGGCACGTCGGTCAGGAACGGGGCGCTGTCACCCAGCCGCACCAGTGAGCCGTTTTCTATCCAGGGCGCGCCCAGCTTGTGGCGTACCAGCGCTACGCCCATGCCGGCTGCCGCACCGTCGCACATCAGGCCGATGTCGTTGAACTGCGACCCATCGGTGGGTTCGGGCCAGTCCAGGTGGTTGGCGGCAAACCAGGTGCGCCAAGGCTCCAGCGGGCTGCGCAGCAAAGGAACGCCTTCCAGATCTTCGGCCGTCTCAAAAGGGCCGTGCTCCCGCACGAACGAAGGCGAGGCCAGAGGTGTGACCACATCCTTCATCAGGCAGATGTGTTCCACATCGGCGTAACGGCCGGTGCCGTAGCGGATGGTGAGGTCCGCGTCCTCCGCCACCACGTCGAGCAAGGGGATGCTGACCTGCAGCGTCAGGTCGATTTCCGGGTACGCCTCGGCAAACTGCTTGATGCGAGGCATGACGATCGACCGCGCGAAGGTGGGCGTGATGGCCAGGCGAAGCTTGCGCCGCCCGGGGTTGGCCTGGGCGCTGGGGAATTTCTGCAGCGTGGCCAGCCCCTCGCGAACATGGGCCAGGTATTCAATGCCTTCGGTGGTCAAGGAGAAGTCGGCGCGCCCGAAAAGCTTCACGCCCAGTATCTGCTCCAGTTGTTTGACCCTGTGACTCACCGCGCTGGGTGTGACGCATAGCTCCTCCGCAGCCTGGGTAACGCTGCGCAAACGGGCCAATGCCTCAAAAGTCAGGAGGCACTGAATGGGGGGAATACGTAGGGCCATGAGCGTGTGGTGATGAGCTGTCCCGGCACGAGATATGCTTGTCAGACCAGTGTACTTGGCGGCTATTGTCGCAAAAGGCTATGTTCAGAAGGAGTGGCTGGCGCACAACGCCTGACCACCCGTGTTGTGGAGGGGGACGAAACATGTCTGGATTTGAGATTTCGCGTGGTGGGGCGGTTCGTGCTTGGGGCGTACCGCACCTGAGGTGGTCGCCTTTGGCTGCAAACTTGATGGACCGTTTGACGGTGCGGACCAGCTTGTTGCTGGCTTTTGCGACCATGTTGCTGGGGGCGCTGGTCATAGGCGTGTTTTCGCTGCGCCAGATGGGCGGACTGAATGAAGCCAGCCGGGTTCTTTACGACCAGGCTTACCGCGCAGGGCAGGCTGCGGAGCAGGTCCGCAGTGGGCTATTAAGGGCCAGCCGGGCACAGTCGCAGTTGCTGACTGCCACCACGGCTTCGGAGCGGGATGCACTTGGCGCACAAGTGGCCAGCAGCCTTCGTCATGTTGCCGATCAAATGGCCGTTTTGCGTGCTATTGCGTCAGATGACCCGTCTGCGGTCAGTACGGTCGAGGCGTTGACGGTGGCCGAAGCGGGGTTTGCGCGGCTGTTGGATGGTTACGTGACCTTGGTCAAGGCCCAGCCTCTGGACCTGATGCAGATGAGCCCTGACGTGGTGACACAGGATGCGCGCCTGCAGCACGAAACCCGCAAGCTCGAAAAAATGGTGGATGAGCTGGTTGCTCAGCGCGCGCAGTCGGCCGAAGCGACGATGACCGATGCGGATCGTATCTATCAGATGTCAATGAGCTGGATGGCCGCCATCACGCTGGCGCTGGTGGTGTTGGCTGGCGCCATCAGTGCCTGGGTCACTCGGCGTTTGATGCGCCAGCTTGGCGCGGAGCCCGCTCATGCCAAGGCCATTGCGGGGGATATCGCCCAAGGGCGATTGAATGGAGAGATCCGTGTGGCCGCGCGTCATGCCGGTAGCCTGATGCATTCGCTCGCTGAAATGAGGGCGCAGTTGGCGCAGACTTTGAGCGAGGTGGCGGTGAGCTCCCGGCAGGTGGCCGAAGCGTCCGGCGAAATCACGGCGGGCAACCAGGCTTTGGCCGAGCGTACCGATCAGCAGACAGAGGCGCTGGCACAAGCCGCCGTCAACATTCGGCAGATGGCCGACATTGCCCGCCGCAATGCCGACGGGGCCAGCGAGGCGGCGACGCTGACCGCTCAAGCCCACCAGGCTGCACGCATTGGCAGCGACGTGGTGGTTGATGTTGCCCAGACCATGGCGCAGATCGATCAGGGCACGCGCGCTATTCAGTCCATCACAGGCGTTATCGAGGGCATCGCGTTCCGGACGAACATCTTGGCGTTGAACGCCGCCGTCGAGGCCGCGCACGCGGGTGAGCATGGCAGGGGCTTTGCTGTGGTTGCTGCCGAGGTGCGTGAACTGGCCAGACGCAGCGCGGATGCGGCGCGCGAGATCAACGACATCATCCACGGTTCAACCGCCAAGGTGCACAGTGGTGTGGAGCAGACGCAACAGGCCCGCGCAGCCATCCTCAAGGTGACAGAGGCCATCCAGTCCGTGAGCAACGTGATGGAAGAGATATCCGTGGCGTCAGCGGAGCAGAGCGAGGGCATTGAAGAGATCAACCGCGCTGTGACTGGCTTGGATGCGGGCAACCAGCAGAACGCGGCTCTTGCACAGCAAGGTGTGGTGACTGCCCGCCTGCTGGACACGCAGGCACGGCGGCTGGATGATCTGCTCAGCCGCTTCGAGCTGGGCGTTCAGGGGTGAACGCCCGCCCTGGGGTCACTTGAACACAACCGTCTTGTGGCCGTTGAGCAGCACGCGGTGCTCGCTGTGCCATTTGACGGCTCGGGCCAGCACCTGGCTCTCGGTGTCGCGGCCTATGGCCGTGAGGTCGTCCACCGTCATGCTGTGGTCCACACGGGCCACGTCCTGCTCGATGATGGGGCCTTCGTCCAGGTCGGCCGTCACGTAGTGGGCTGTCGCGCCAATGAGCTTGACCCCCCGGTCGTGCGCCTGGTAGTAGGGCTTGGCACCTTTGAAGCTGGGCAGGAAGCTGTGGTGGATGTTGATCGCCTTGCCTGAGAGCTGGGTGCACATGTTGTCGCTGAGGATCTGCATGTAGCGGGCCAGCACCACCAGATCGGCTTGCTCCTGGCGGATGATGTCCAGCTGGCGAGCTTCCACTTCCGCCTTGGTGGCTGCCGACACGGGCAGGTGGTGGAAGGGAATGTTGTAGCTGGCCGCGAGCTGGTAGAAGTCGCGGTGGTTGCTGATGATGGCCCGGATGTCCAGGCGCAGCAGGCCGCTCTTCCAGCGGAAGAGCAGATCATTTAGGCAGTGGCCTTGCTGACTCACCAGCAACACGGTGCGCATGGGCTCACGCAAGGGGTGCAGGCCCCACTGCATGGCGTGGTTTTCGGCGAAGGCCTGCACCTTTTGCTGCAACTCGGTCGCAGGCAGGCGGTCGCAGACGAACTGCACCCGCATGAAGAACAGGCCGGTGTCGTGGTCGTTGTATTGGGCGGCTTCCTCGATGTTGCCGCCGTGTTCCAGCAAAAAGCCCGATACGGCATGCACGATGCCAGGTTTGTCCTGGCAGGACAGGGTCAAAACGTAAGTCGCGTTCATGGTGGCGTGATTGTCGCAGCCTTGGCGTGGGTTCAGCGGGGGAGCTGTTTGTGCAGTTCTGCGCAGTGGTCGGCCTGCGGCTGGCGCGCGGTGTACCAGTGGGTTCCAGATGCTGATGCCGTGCTCTCGTCCATGGGACCCATCAGCACGGATTGCACGGGGCCTGCACTCGCGGGCCATGGCGGCGGAAGCCGGTTCAGGTGGATGGGGACCCCCAGGTCCTGTCTGGCGTGTTCGTTGCCGCAGAGAAGCACTGCGGTGCGGCTTGGTTGCCAGGCGCTGGCCAGGGCCTGCGCCATGGAAACATCCCGGGCGATCTGGATGCGGGCCATGCCAGGAATGTGTTGTGCAGGCAACAAATTGCAGTGTCCTTCGCGGATGCGGTCCTGCAACGCTGCCAAGGCGCGGTCAGCAAGCCTGCTGTCGAGTGTCGGATCGTTCATGGCAGATCGCATGCCGTTTCGAGGCAGGTTTCCCCCTGAAACGGGCACGCCCGCGCGTATGGCTGCCATCACCGGTTGCCGGTAGCGGCTCCACGGCCATGAATTATCTTGCCACGCCAATGCCTGTCGAACGTCATCCTCGCTAGCGGTGGCTGGCAGGTCATGGGTGCTTTGTCCCCGCTCCGCCATCTCCAGCACCAAGGCAGCAAGAATGCCGTCTGCTGCCAGCGTATGCAGCACAGTTGCCTGCAGGGGCGGGTGGTCGGGGGCGTTATGCAATTCGCCGAGCAAGAGCGCTGGGCAGGGTAGCAGGCGACGCAACTGGTCAGCCACTTGCCCGGGCTGCGTTTCCTCTCGGGAGTCATTCGATGCCAAGTGTGCGCAACCTACCATCCACAGTGAACCCAGGGCGCCCAGCAGTGCGCGGCGCCGGGGGAGTTGGGGCGCTGATCGGGGGTGTGGGCGGTTGGGAGCGCGCATTGCACGCATACTACGCGCCTTGTCATTTCGGGGGTGTCCATGAGGGGTTGGTCGAGTGCCTTGCGCACGCACGGAGTCAGAGTGCTGGGTACGTTGGCGCTGGCATGGCTGGCTGCGCAGACGTGCGTCTGGCTTGCCACGCCGATTCCATGGATGATTGGCCCGTTGCTGGCCACAGCGCTGGTCTCTCTCATGGGCGCGCCCACTGCGAGTCACCACCGGTTGCGCAACGTGGGGCAATGGGTCATCGGTGCGGCGCTGGGCCTTTATTTCACCCCAGAGGTTGGGCGCCTGGTGGCTGGCCTGTGGTGGGCGGTAGTGCTGGGCATTGCCTGGGCACTGTGGCTGGGTTGGCTGTTTGGGCGCTGGCTGCAGCGTGTGCACACGCCCCACCTTGGCGCAACGCTTTCACCGCAAAGCTTGCGTGCAACCACCTATTTTTCCGGCTCCATTGGTGCGGCGTCCGAGATGACGTTGCTCGCAGAGCGCGCTGGAGCGCGCACAGACCTTGTGGCTGCCGCGCACAGCCTGCGGGTTTTGATGGTGACGTTGACGGTGCCTTTCGCCATGCAGCTCTCGGGGGCCGCTGGCGCAGAACTGTTTGCAGCACCGGCGAGGCGGGTTGACCTGATGGGTTTTCTGTGGCTGGGGATATGTACGGGCCTGGGCGGCTGGGTGGCTTATCGGCTGAAGCGAGCCAATCCGTGGTTCATGGGGGCATTGTTCGCCGCGATTGGGCTGACCTTGACCGGGCAGGACTGGTCCGCACTGCCACAGTGGCTGACCAACGCCGCGCAACTGGTGATTGGGGTGAGCCTGGGTGTGCGCTTTCGCCCGGCCTTCTTGCACACTGCGCCGCGCTGGCTGGGTTCTGTGGCGCTGGCCACTGTGCTCATGATGGCTTTGTGTGCCGCCTTTGCCTGGGCTTTGTCCGGTTTAACGGGGTTGCATGCGGCCACACTCGTGTTGGCAACTTCACCCGGCGGGATCGCGGAGATGTCCATCACAGCCAAGGTTTTACATCTCGGGGTGCCCGTGGTCATTGCGTTCCAGGCTTGCCGACTGGTGGCTGTTCTGATGTTGGTGGCACCAATGTACCGATGGCTTGAGGTACGTCAGGCTGCGTAGCATTCCCGCGCCGGGCTTCCTGGTGTTGTCGATAAGATACTCATAGATCACACATGCGCCTCCATGATGGCTGCGCTGCCCGTGCTTCTTTTTTTCGATAACACTTTCAGGAGAGCTTCATGGCGAAGAAAGCCGCTACCTCAGCCAAGTCGTTGAAGATGGACATTGGTATCAGTGAAAAGGACCGCGCAGCGATTGCCCAGGGCTTGAGCCGTCTGCTTGCAGACACCTATACCCTGTACCTGACCACGCACAACTTCCACTGGAACGTGACCGGGCCGATGTTCAACAGCCTGCACGACATGTTCATGCAGCAATACACCGAGCTGTGGAATGCCGTGGATCCGATCGCCGAGCGCATTCGCTCTCTGGGGCATGTGGCGCCGGGTTCGTACGCCCAATACGGCAAGCTCAGTTCTTTGCCCGACGCGCCGGAAGCGCCGCCCAAGGCCATGGAGATGGTGCGCATCCTGGCGCAAGGCCATGAGGCCGTCGCGCGCACCGCGCGCAGCATTTTCCCGCTGGTGGAAAAAGCGAGCGACGAGCCCACCGCCGACGTGCTGGTGCAGCGCCTGACCGTGCACGAGCAGGCGGCCTGGATGCTGCGCAGCCTGCTGGAAGAGTGATCCCGGCGGTTTGCCTTGGAAAAAGAAAAAGCCCTTGCGTGGCCCGCAAGGGCTTTTTGCTTTGAGGCAGCCAGCTCAGTGGACGATCACAGGCATTTGCGCCAGGGTGGCGTAGCCTTCGAGCGTGTCTTCCACTTCTTCCTGGGTGGGCGTGTTCTGCTGCCAGGCCAGGATGCGTTGCTGGAACATTTCAGCCCAAGACCCGTCGAGGTAAACCTCCTTGCCGGACCGTTTGTCAACGATCTCGAAGCCATGGCGAGGCAATTGCGGACCCGCCGGTGCAGCTTCGGCCCCGTCTTTCTGATCGGGAGCGTTGGCGTAGATGTGCACCACGGCGAATGAATCAGAGTCGTAGAGCATGTGCATGATTCAAATGTCCTCGAAACGCGAAAACCCTGCAAGCATCCGGCTGATCCTGATGTCGCGGCTTTCGACCTTTTTGCAACATCTTGGAGATGGGGTTGCAGGTTTTGGTTTCAAGTGTTCGGCTCAACGGCGGCTCAGGCGCTGATCAACGGTGTCGCCGTCGTCTTCGACGAGGCGAATGCGTACGGGAATGAACTGCAGACTGGGGGCGAACCAAAGGGTCATCCGGGTATCGCCCGGGTGGCGCGCCTCCCGCTCAAGCTTCCATGCGGGCAGTTTTCCTGCTGGCAGGTCCAGAGTCTCTGTGCCCTTCCAGGTAAACGTCCACGTCTGTGCCTGGGCCGGGCTGAGCACCGGCAGACTCCAGCTCTGCCCGGGTGCCGGAGGGCTTTTTTGCCCTGCCAGCAAATAACCCAGTTGGAAGAACAGGCTCAGGCGGTCTTGCGCTCCAGTCGGCAGGGGCAGTGCGGCGTCTGACGGGGCGGCGGTGTAGCTGGCGCGTGTCCAGTCCATGTCCAGCCGTCGTTCCTTGCGCGCGCGATCAATGAACGTGTCAGGGCGCAGACCTTGCAAGGTGAGGGTGCCTTGGCTGATTTGAGTCCGACTGCCGAAGAATGTGGCGCTCAGCACCATGGTTGCCTCGTAGCGCTGGCCTCTGGGTTTCCAGCCCAGGGTGCCGCTGGCCCGGTACGGTATGCCTTTGGCGCTGCCAGAAACGTCGTAAGCCCATTCGCCAGGAGGCGGTAAATCTTCAGTAGCGGCGGGTTGTGCCAGGGCGTGCCACGGTGGCAGCGTGGCCAGCAATGGCAGGCTCAGCAACAGCCTGCGAAGGCTTGAGATGCGGCGGGAATGAGGCATGCGCTGGATCGTACACTCAGCACAAACCGGCCTGTGCCGACAATGCGTATCCAAACGCAAGTGGATTTTTACGTTGCCGCCTCGCTCTTGGTCGAGGTACAGGAACCCCAGATGAAACTCGCCACCTACAAGGACGGCTCGCGCGATGGCCAACTCGTGGTCGTCTCGCGCGACCTGAGCACCGCACACTACGCCACCGGCGTCGCTCACAAATTGCAACAGGCGCTGGACGACTGGAACTTCATCGCCCCGCAACTGCAGGATCTTTACGTTACGTTGAACCAGGGCAAGGCAAGGCATGCGTTTGCCTTTGACCCGCGCATGTGCATGGCGCCGCTGCCGCGCGCCTACCAGTGGGCAGACTGTTCCGCTTACCTCAACCATGTGGAGCTGGTACGCCTGGCGCGCAACAGCGAGGTGCCCGCCGACTACTACACCAGCCCCCTGGTGTATCAGGGTGGCAGCGACGACTTCCTGGGGCCGACCGATGACGTGACCGTGCCCGACGAGTCCTGGGGCATCGACTTCGAGTCGGAAATCGCCGTCGTCACGAGCGACGTGCCCATGGGTGCCACCCCCGAGCAGGGGCTGGACGCCATTCGCCTGGTGATGCTGGCGAACGACGTGTCGTTGCGCCACCTCATTCCCGACGAACTGGCCAAGGGGTTTGGGTTTTTCCAGAGCAAACCGGCCACGGCCTTCAGCCCGGTGGCCGTCACGCCCGACGAACTGGGCGACGCCTGGCAGCAGGGCCGTCTGCACCTGACGCTGCAGTCCACCTGGAACGGCCGCAAGGTGGGCATGTGCGACGCGGGCGAGATGACCTTTCACTTCGGCCAGTTGATTGCGCACCTGTGCAAGACGCGCCGGGTGCGTGCGGGCAGCATCGTGGGCAGCGGCACCGTTAGCAACAAGGGCGTGCAGGTGGACGGCCGCCAGGAATGGCCCAAAGGCTACAGTTGCATTGCTGAAAAGCGCGCCATTGAAACCATTCAGGATGGCAAGCCCGTGACCGACTACATGAAGTTTGGCGACACCATCCGCATCGAGATGAAGGGGCGCGACGGCCAGAGCATCTTCGGCGCCATCGACCAGACCATTGCGCCACTGGACTGACAGGAGCTCGCATGCAAGTCTTTCACAACCCGCTGCACGGCGGCCATGTTGGCCGTCACGAGATGTTCCGGGGCAAGTTGGTGCCCTGCCACGAAACCCCGGACCGGCTGGACCATGTGCTGGCCGAGCTGCGCCGCCGCCAAGTGGGCACGCTCGCCACGCCCGGCGAGCTGGACGAGACGTTGCTGCGCCAGATCCACACCGAACGCTACCTGCACTTCCTGGCCACAGCGTGGGACGAGTGGGTGGCGCAGGACCCGGCCAACGCGGCGCTGGACATCCTGCCCTCGGTGTGGCCGGGCCACGCCTTCCGCACCGACGTGCTGCCCGCCAACTTTTCGGCGCGGGTGGGGTTGTTCTCCTTCGACGCGGGCACGCCGTTGACTTCAGGCACCTGGGCGGCGGTACGCGCGGGTGCCGCTTGCGCGGTGGATGCGGCACGGGCCGTGGCCGGGGGGCAGCGCGTGGCGTTTTCGCTGTCGCGCCCGCCGGGGCACCATGCGGGGCCGGATTTTTTTGGTGGCTACTGCTTCCTCAACAACGCGGCACTGGCCGCACAGGCCTTGCGCGACGCGGGCGCCCACCGCGTGGCCGTGCTGGACGTGGACTACCACCACGGCAATGGCACGCAGAGCATCTTCTACCGGCGCGACGACGTGCTCACCGTTTCGCTCCACGGTGACCCGCATACCGAATACCCCTTCTACCTGGGTTACGCCGACGAGCGCGGCGAAGGACTGGGCGAGGGCTGCAACGTCAACCTGCCCATGCCGCGCGGCACCGGGTCTGACAAATGGTTCGAGACCCTGGCCCACGGCCTGCAGGCGGTGAAACGCCATGGCGCGCAGGCGCTGGTGGTGTCGCTGGGGGTGGACACTTACGAGGGCGACCCGATTTCGGGTTTCCACCTGCGCAGCGCGGATTACTTTCGCGTAGGCGAGGCGCTGGCCGGTGCGGGCCTGCCCACGGTTTTTGTGTTTGAGGGTGGTTATGCCGTGGCGGCCATTGGCGTGAACGTGGTCAACACGCTCGAAGGCTTCTTGGCTGCCGCACGCTGACCGCGCTTCTTACATGTTGGGCGGCACCACGCCGCCCTTGGCCTGTTCGGCCTTGTCCTGGCATGCCACGCAACGCAGGGAGGTGGGGTTGGCGTGCAGGCGGGCGGTGGGAATGTCCACGCCGCAGTCGATGCACAGGCCGTATTGGCCCGACTCGATGCGCTTGAGGGCGGCGTCTATAGCTGCAAGTTCGGCCGATTCATGCTCGTCCAGGGCCATGGTCAGGTTGCGCTCACCGTCAACTTGGCTCCAATCGCCGCTTTGCACGTCGTGTCTGTCCCCAGCGGCTTCGGCCCGGCCAATCTTGCCACCGCGCTGGGCGCGGATGAGCGCGAGCACGTCCGTGCGCATCTGGATCAGTTGCTGGGCAAAGGTGTCGGAAATGTTCTGGCTCATGGGTACGGGCTCCTGTATTTGCGGGGCAAGGGTCATTCTGCGCCACTGTTGCCATTATGTTGACGGATGGGCCGCTCAGGGGTGTTGATACACGTCAAGCTGTGGCATGCTTACGAAAACGGCCCCACACGGAGACCCCCATGAGCACCCCCGACATGAGCGCCTTTGCCAAGTACATACCCGGCTTCGAGTTCCTTCAGAACCTGACCCGGCAGGCGGCAGGTGGGGCTACCCCCGATTTGCAGTCAGGCGTGCCCGGTATGCCGCCCATGAGCCAATGGGTTGCGCCGGTGTTTGATGTGGAGGAGCTGGACAAGCGCATTCAGGACATGAAGGCTGTGCACTTCTGGCTGGAGCAGAACACCAAGGCGCTGGGGGCCACTATCCAGGCGCTGGAGGTGCAGCGCATGACGCTGGCGACCCTCAAGGGCATGAACGTGAGCCTGGCGGAGATGGCCGATGCCTTCAAGATCAAACCCGAGGCGCCAGCGGCGCAAGAGCCGCCTGCACAGCCCACCGCGCAGCCGGAGCCGGAAGGCGAGCAGGCAGCCGCCAGCGGGCCTGCCGTCGACCCGATGCAGTGGTGGAATGCCCTGACGCAGCAGTTCCAGACCATAGCGGGAGAAGCCATGCGGGACATGGCTGACCAAGCCACGCGCACCGCTGAGCAGATGGCGCAAACCATGCAACAGGCCAGTGCAGCCACTACCACTCAGGGGGATGGGGCTGCAGACAAGGCGGGCACAACTCGCGCAGCCAGGAAACCTGCCAGCAAGGCCGCCCGCAAGGCGCCAGCCAAGCGTACGCCCGCCCCAGCCAAACCCAAGGCAACATCCCGATCACCAAGGGCCACACCCAAGCCATGAAGCTGTTCCCGTACGCCCACGCCACCCACCCGCAATGGCGCATGGCCGCCGCGCTGGTGCTGGCGCAGCTGCGTGCGCAGATGGCATTGCCCGACCACGCCAGCACACCGGGTCTGGCCATGCTTTACATCACCGACCACTACGCTGCCGATGCCCAGGCCATTCTGGATCACCTGAGTGCCGAGCTGCCCGAGGTGAACGACTGGGTGGGTACGGTGGGCGTGGGTATATGCGCCAACAACGCCGAGTACTTTGACGAACCCGCACTGGCGGTGATGCTTTGCGACCTGTCGCCCGACCAGTACCGGGTGTTCAGTGGCGTGGCACCGTTGCCCGCTGCGCAGGGCGCTGGCGGCTTCACAGCGCAGACCGCTTTGCTGCATGCCGATGGTGCCACCCCCGACGTGGCTGAACTGATTGCCGAAATGGCTGAGCGCACCGCCACAGGGTATGTGTTCGGCGGGCTGGCTTCAAGCCGTGGGGCTTCCATCCAGTTTGCCCGCTCCAGCAGGGGTGCGCTTGCAGGCAGTGGCCAGCGCGGCGCTGCCGGGGTTTTTCATGGCGGGCTCAGCGGTGTGGCCTTTGGCCCTGATGTGGCGCTGGTGTCGCGCATCACGCAGGGCGTGCGGCCAGTGTCGGTGATGCACGCGGTTGATCGCGCAGATGGGAACGTCGTTCTCAAGCTGGACGGGCAGGACGCGCTGGACGTGCTGTTGCAGGACCTGGATATTTCCCTTGAAGAGCCCCAAAGTGCCGTTGCGCGGTTGCGGCAGACTTTGGTCGGCTTGTCTTCTGGCCGTGGCACGGCCGCCCGGCCCAACGCAACGCGTATCCCGGCCGCATTCGGCGAAGACGTTCTGGTTCGCCACCTCATCGGTCTGGACCCAGGGCGTCGCGGGGTGGCTGTGGCTGACCAGGTGGAAGCAGGCATGCGCCTGACCTTCTGCGAGCGGCATGTGCAGGCTGCGAGAGCCGATCTGATGCGCATCTGTGCAGAGATACGCGAGGAGCTGGAGCCAGAGGAGTTGCCACTCGAAACGGCGGTGGCCTTGGCCGACCACGAGGTGAGTGCCATGCCCCATCCAGCACGGCGCATCGCCGGGGCGCTTTACATCAGCTGCAGCGGGCGCGGTGGCCCGCACTTTGGCGGGCCAAGCGCGGAGTTGCAGATCGTGCGCCGTGCCCTGGGTGATGTGCCGCTGGTGGGTTTTTTTGCAGGGGGCGAAATCGCCCACAACCGCCTGTACGGCTATACCGGGGTGCTCACCGTGTTCACCGGCGCTGCTGGCTGATCACCTCCAAGCCCCTGCGGCACAATGCTGCTCACGATAAGGGCAGCGTGTCGAGGCCGCCCGAGCACAGGAGGATGTCCAACCCATGAGGTCAACAACCCACCAAGAGGGCGGGCAGTTCAGTCTGCTCGGGCAGCGTCGCTTCGCGCCTTTCTTCTGGACCCAGTTTCTCGGGGCCGCCAACGACAACCTCTTCAAATTTGCCTTCACCGTTCTGGTGACCTACCAGCTGCAGGTGCAGTGGTTGCCAGCCGAACTGGCGGGGCTGGTCATTGGGGCGCTGTTCATCCTGCCCTTTCTGCTGTTCTCTGCCACCAGCGGGCAGATGGCGGACAAATACGACCGGCGCCGCCTGATCGTCTGGGTCAAGCGTGCGGAGGTGCTCATCATGGCCCTGGCGGCCTGGGGCTTCTTCATGCGCAGTGTGCCGGTGTTGCTGGCGTGCGTGTTCCTGATGGGGGTGCACTCCACTGTCTTCGGTCCGGTCAAGTTTGCGTATTTGCCGCAACATCTTGGCGAGCGCGAACTGACCGGCGGCAACGGCATGGTGGAGATGGGCACTTTCGTGGCCATTCTGCTCGGCAACGTGG
>CAMLOF010000024.1 GCA_946481585.1 uncultured Macromonas sp.
TGCCGTGTGCCGCGCGTGAGGGAAGGACGATGAGACCGTAAAGTACCCAGTCCCCTTTTCTCCCCCGAAGGCCACGGCTCACCCCCGTGGCCTTTTTCTTTGTCCCTTCGTTTTCTCAACCTGAAAGGCCTCATGTCATGAAACCGCAGCCGCAACATCCGCCTCATTCCCACAAGCTCATGCCCATCACCGAGCGCCCCGCCGACCTGTTCGTGCGCGGCGAAGGGGCCTGGCTGTGGGACGCGGCGGGGCGGCGCTATCTGGACTGGTTGCAAGGCTGGGCCGTCAACGCCTTGGGGCATTGCCCGCCCGTCATCACCCAGGCCCTGCTGGCGCAGTCACAAAAGCTGCTCACGCCCAGCCCGGCGCTGTACAACGAACCATCGCTGCAACTGGCCGCGCGCCTGTGCGAGCTGACGGGCTTCGACCAGGTATTCTTCGGCAGCACGGGGGCCGAGGCGAACGAGGGGGCAATCAAGCTGGCGCGCAAGTGGGGGCGCACGCGGCGTGCAGGGGCGTTCGAGATCATCACCTTCGACAACGCCTTCCACGGGCGCAATCTGGCCACCATGGCCGCCAGCGGCAAGGCGGGCTGGGACCAGCTCTTTCCGCCCAATGTGCCGGGCTTCGTCAAGGCGCGCCTCAACGACATCGAGTCGGTGCGGGCGACTGTGAACGAGCGCACGGCGGCCATCATGCTGGAGCCGGTGCAGGGCGAGGCCGGGGTTCGGCCTGCCACGCGCGCCTTTCTGCGGGAGCTGCGCCAGTTGTGTGACGAGCGCGGCATGCTGCTCATCTTTGACGAGGTGCAGACCGGCTGCGGCCGCCTGGGCGGACTGTTTGCCTTCCAGCACTTCGGCGTTACGCCAGACATTCTGACGCTTGGCAAGGGGTTGGGGGGCGGGGTGCCCATTTCGGCCGTGCTGGCGCAGGCACATTGCAGCGTGTTCGAGCGTGGCGACCAAGGCGGCACCTACGCAGGCAACCCGCTGATGTGCGCGGTGAGCCTGGCGGTGCTTCAAGAATTGAGCAGTCCCGCGTTTCTGGCGCATGCCCGCGCAATGGGCCAGCAGCTGCGCGACGGCTTGGAAAATCTTGCGCAAAAGCACGGTTTGGGCGAGGTGCGTGGCGAAGGTTTGCTGCTCGCGCTGGAGCTGGGAGCAGAAATTGCGCCGCAAGTGGTGCACGCTTGCCGCGAGCGCGGCTTGCTGCTCAACGCAGCCCGGCCGCATTGCCTGCGCTTCATGCCCAGGCTGAACAGCACCGCTGAAGAAATCACGCTGGGGTTGGAGGTGCTCGACGGCGTGCTGGACAACATCTTCGCCGGGGCAGAGGAAGAGGCAGGCCTGGCTCAGCCTTGCAAGTAGCCCTTCACCGGCATGTCCGTCTCGGCAAGGTGGTGGCCCATGAAGTGCTCCACGTAGCGCGCCAGCCCAGCCTTGTCGAACCAGCCATCGCGGGCCTGCGTCAGCCACTGCTGCAACTCGCCTTCCACCCGGCGGTGAATGGCGCGGTGCTGTTCCAGCGTGGGGCAGTTGTGGCTGGCCAGCAACTCTTCCTCCAGCGCGTCGTGCCGCCGCGACATGCCGAGCATCTCTTCCAGCAGGTTGACGGCATGCTCGGGGTGCCATAGCGAATCCCGAAGTGTTCCCAGGAGTTCGTTGGCGGTTTCTATGAGCATGATGTGCTGCTCGTCCAGCACGGCGTTGTGCACACTCAAGCTGGGGGACCACTTCGGTATGTGAGGCATCGGCACTCCCGTGGTAACGGCCAGCCGCGTTTTTACCGCATTCCTGGAACAAATGCATGAAAACCCCCGGGGGTCTTTCCAATATGCGTTCTGACGGTAAAAATGACGACACGGCAGGGAGTCATGTCTTGCAACCGTCCAAAGGCTACGGATATGAACCTGTTCGCGCGTCTCTCTCTCAAGGCTCGCCTCATCGTCACGACCGCCGTCCTGGTGGTGCTGGGCGTTGCAGCCGTTTCGGCCTTCAACGTCTTCTCGGTCCGTGGCTCGTCCATGCAGACCTTGACCGACAGCACCAGAGCCTTGGCCGACGCCAGGGCTGCAGGCATGGCCGAGTGGGCCAAGTCGCGCGTGGCTGCGGTGCGTTCGCTTGAACCGGCCACGGCGCTCGCAGATCCTTTGCCCGCATTGGTGCAGGCCGCCGTAGGGGGCGGGTTTGACACGGCCTACATAGGCTACGCCAACAAGACAGCCATTTTTTCGTCACCCCAGAACCTGCCTGCAGACTGGGACCCCACGGCCAGGCCCTGGTACAAGCTTGCTGAAAGCACCAGCGGCGTTGCGTTGACCGACCCCTACGTGGACGCGGGTAGCAAGAAGCTGGTCATCACCTTCGCCATGGCAGTGAAAAATGCGGGGCAAACCACGGCGGTAGCTGCGGCAGACATGTTCATGGACGTGGTGGCCGAGAGCGTGACAGCGATCCGGCCCACGCCGTCCAGTGACGCATTCGTTGTCTCGCGTGACGGCAAGGTGCTGGTCCACGCCAATCTGGAAATGGTGTTGAAGGAGGCTACAGCCCTTTCGGCCGATTTGACGCCAGCAACGATCGTGGCCATGGCAGGTAGCGGTGAGCTCACTCCCGTGTCCATGGGCGCCGAGGCCCGTTTGCTGTTGGCGCGGCCCATTGCTGGCACGCCCTGGCTGCTCGTGGTCAATCTGCACCGGGGTGAGGCGTTGGCCAGCGTGACGAGGCTCCTTCTCGCCTCTGTCATTGGCGGGGTGGCTGTGGCAGTCGTCAGTGTGTTGGTGGCCGCTGCTGTGGTGGCCAGGTCAATGGCCGGGCTCGGGCGGTTGGAGCGCGCCATGAACGACGTGGCTTCCGGCGACGGCGACCTCACGCGCAGACTGCAGATCGACGGCCGCGATGAACTGGCACGCATTGCAGATGCCTTCAACCGGTTTGTCGAGAAAATCCGGCTGACCCTCGTCGACATCCGCCAGACCAGCCAATCCGTCCATCAGGCGTCGGAAGAAATCGCCACCGGAAACCACGACCTGTCGTCCCGCACGGAACACACCGCTTCCAACCTGCAGGAAACCGCCTCCACGATGGAGGAGATGACCAGCGCCGTCACCCAGTCCGCGCAGACGGCCACGCAAGCCAACCAGATTGCCGCTCACGCCGCACAGTCGGCGGCCCGTGGCGGTGCCGTGGTGGAACGCGTCGTCGTCAGCATGGACGACATTTCCAGCAGCTCACGCAAGATCAGCGACATCATCGCAGTCATCGACGGCATCGCCTTCCAGACCAACATACTGGCACTCAACGCTGCGGTGGAAGCGGCCCGTGCGGGTGAGCAGGGGCGTGGCTTTGCCGTGGTGGCGGGCGAGGTCCGTACCCTAGCCCAGCGCAGCGCCGAAGCCGCCAAAGAGATCAAGACCCTGATCGAGGGCTCGGTTCGGGCCGTGGAGGCTGGCGCCGGGCTGGTGTCGCAAACAGGCGAGGCCATGCGCGACATCGTGGCCAATGTGGAAAAGGTCGCGCAGATGATGCATGACATCGCAGCCGCAGCCAACGAGCAGAAGGCGGGCATCACCCAGGTGAGTGATGCCGTCACCAATCTGGACCAGATGACCCAGCAGAACGCTGCCCTGGTGGAGCAGAGCGCGGCTGCAGCCTCCAGCCTCAAGGACCAGGCGCAGCACCTGGCGCAGACCGTGGCCCAGTTCAAGCTTGGAGAGAACCTGCCCGCCCTGTCGTCCTGATGTGTTCGAGCAGAACTCTCTGGCTAGAATGCAACCGTTGGCACACCTGCGCGCGAGCCAGGGTCGCAAAGCCTCCGGTCTTCGGTTCGGTACCTGAAGATAGCGGGGTTGCCGGTAGCTCTGGCACCGAAACCACACGGCATGTGGGCATTGAAGGCAGGGAGAAAAGCATGTTTGTCCGTCTGGGAATTGCGGCGTGGTGATGGACGTGTCCGTCGATTCCGCATCGCTCATACGCGAACTTGGCTTCAATGCCGGGTTGATCGCATTGCTGGCGGCCACTTATGGGCTTGCACTGTCGCCTTCCGCCCACCCGAATGCTGCTGTGCGGCGGGTCCGCAACCACTTCCTTTTCCTTCTGGGTGGGGTGTTGTTCGGTGTCGTGGGCATCGTTGCCATGATGGCGCCCGTGGAGATGTTCCCGGGTGTCTACCTCGATTCCAAATCCATCATCGTCACGCTGGCAGGTGCCTACCTGCCGTTTGGTCCGGCGGCGCTGGCTGCGGCCGTGGTTGGCGTGGCCCGTGTAGGCATGGGCGGAGCGGGCGTGCTGGCAGGGGTGGTGTCGGTTCTGCTGACCGTCACCATGGGCATGGCCTGGCGCCATTGGCGACCGCGTCTGGACCGTCGCCTGGGGCACGGCCTTTCTCAGCCCGTATGGCTCTTGAGTCTGGGGCTGTGCGGGTCGCTGGTGGCTATCTTCAGCATGTCCTTGTTGCCAGCAGAGGCTCGCGCAGTGGTGCTTCCGGCCATGGTGCTGCCCGCCTTCGTCATCTTTCCTGGGGCCATCGTTGTTTTTGGCGTCTTGTTCGACAGCTTGCTCAGGTTGCGCAAGCGCGAAGCGGTTTTGCGCCAGGCCTTGCAAGATGCGCAGCAGGCGGCAAGCCTCTTTCTCCACAGCCGCGACGGCATCGTTTTCCTGTCGCCAGACCGAACCATCCTCGACGCCAACCCGGCTTTCTGCGAGATGAATGGCTACACCCGCGACGAGCTGTTGGGCAAGCCCAGCGAAATGATCCGCGTCGACAGCGAGGAAGCCGAGGTGCTGTTCAACCGCATCATCGACAAGGTTCGCCAAGACGGGCGCTGGCAGGGCGAGATCATGCGCAGGCGCAAGAACGGCGAGGTGTACGTGGCCGATGTCACCTTTGACGTGTTCTTTGCGCCAGACGGTTCCGTGCAGCAGTGGGTATCCATCAGCCGTGACACCACAGAACAAAAGCGCCACGCCGAGGAAGTTGCCAGAGCGGCCAGTTTTGACCCGCTTTCAGGCTTGCCCAACCGCCGCCTGTTGATGCAGGAATTGCAGGCCTGCGTGAACGGGCCTCATCAAGGCGACCGCCCCGTGGGCGTTTGCGTGCTGGACGTGGATGACTTCAAGGGCGTGAATGACCGCCTGGGCTTTGCCAAGGGCGATGCCATTCTTCGGGAATTGGCTGCGCGCATCAAAACCTGCCTGCGCGACGGTGACATGGTGGGGCGCGTGGGTGGCGACGAGTTTGTGCTGATCCTGACCCAATGCGAAAACCCCAGTGGCGTCATTGACCAGCTGGAGCAGGTGCGCCACTGCCTGCGCCAGCCGCTGGCCGTGGAAGGGGGCGAGCTCAAACTGTCTTCCAGTGTCGGGGTGACGTTCTACCCGGCAGACCATTCAGACGGCGACACCCTGTTGCGCCACGCGGATCTGGCCATGTTCCATGCGAAGGAAAAAGGCAAGGACCGCATCTACGTGTTTGATGCACAGCGTGACGTCAAGGCGCAGGAACGGCGGGAGTCGGTCAGGCGCATCGAGCAGGCCCTTGAGGTTGACGAGATGGTGCTGTACTTCCAGCCCAAGGTGCGTCTGGCCGATGGCGCCGTCGTTGGTGCCGAGACACTCATCCGCTGGCGCCACCCGGAGCGCGGTGTGCTGGCGCCGGGTGTCTTCCTGGGGGCCATCCACGGAACGCAAGTGGCGCAGAAGTTGGACTATTGGGTGATGCGCCAGGCACTGGCCTGCGGCCACGCATGGCTTCAGCTGGGGGTGCATTTGCCCGTGAGCGTGAACCTGTCAGTGGCCACGCTGGTGGAGCCGCGCTTCCTCGTCGAGGTGCGCAAGCTGCTCAAGACCTATCCCGATCTGCCGCGCAACTTCCTGGAAATCGAGCTGCTCGAATCCGACACCATGGACGACCTGACCATGGTCGATTTCGTCATCCAGGATCTGGCGCAGATGGGCGTGCTCTGTTCGATCGACGATTTCGGCACGGGCTATTCATCGCTCACCTACCTGCAACGCCTGTCCGCGCAGTCGATCAAGATCGACCAGTCCTTTGTGCGCGACATGTTGGAAAACCCGAAAGACCGCGCCTTGGTGCAGGGCGTCATCGGGCTGGCCAAGGCCTTCGACCGCCAGGTGGTGGCCGAAGGCGTGGAGACGGCCGCACACGCGGCAACGCTCAACGAGATGGGGTGCGATGTGTTGCAGGGCTATGGCGTTGCGCGGCCCATGCCGGTTGAGCAATTGCTGCCCTGGCTGGCCGCGTGGCAGATGCCCGATGCCTTCGTGCCGCCCTCGGTGCGCGAAGCGGTGGATGCTCTGGTCAAGCGCGTGGGTTGAGTGCTGAGGGCAAGGCGCTCATGCGTCTGGCCCAGTCAGCCCCAGTTTCTTGAACGCCATGCTGCACAGCGTGCCCACCAGGCGCAGCACGTTCACGTCGTCATCGCTCCATTCCCGTATGCCGCCCACCTGCTCGCAGCAGAAAAGCCCGTAAGGCTCGCCCAACACATTGATGCCCACGTCGAGCAGGCTGTGGATGTCGTTGGGTGCGAAATACAACTCGTTGAAACAACTGGTGGCTGGATGCAGGCGAGCGTGGCTTGCCACGATCAGGCTCTCCTCGTGCATGGCCTGAAAGTAGGGGGCGAAGTCACGTTCGTGCAGCGTTTGCCCGTGGCTGTGGGTCGAGTTGGCGGTTTCGTAAAGGTTGAGACAGACCACGCTCTCGCAATTGGCTGACGTATAGCGCCAAAGGCTGGTGCGGCTGCAACCGAGAAGCGCCGAAATGGTCTGCGTCAGACCCTGGTAGAAAACATCGGGGCTGATGTTGCCTCGGATGGCTTCGTTGGCAAGGTCGGTGACCTTGTTCTTGTAGACGGTCTGCATGACGGAGCGGTGGCGCAATTCGGCGATGTAAGGAATTATCAGCCGGGTGACAGTTTAAAAGCGATTTGGATGGCAAGTATCACTTTTTTGCAGTGTTTCTGGTCTGGTTCAGCGACAAAGGCGGGTTCGCGACGCAAAAATGGGCGTTGGAACGTGTCAAAATGTTAATACACGCGCTTTTGCAGTCGCAAGATTGGTAGTTGATTGCAGGGGTCTGCACGCAAGCCCATTTTTGAGGACGTCGTCGGTTGAAGGTCGAGCAGTTGCGGTTGGACAAGGTCAAAGCCCTGCTGGCGCAGGCTGGCTGGCCCCTGCCCGAATGCCAGCCCGGCCAGGAAGCCGCGTTTGTGCAGACCTTGCTCGACGCGCTGTGCGACCTCTCATCGCGTGACCCTCTCACGGGCCTGATGAACCGCCGTTCGCTCATGGTGACGCTGGAGCAGGAGCTGGACCGAGTGGCCCGCTCGGGCGATGCGGCCTTGCTGTTGATGGTGGACATTGACCACTTCAAGCACGTTAACGATACGCATGGGCATGTGGCCGGAGACGCTGTCATCCGTGCAGTCAGCCAGGCCTTGCTGGATTGCGTACGCCCCATGGACACGGTGGGCCGTTTTGGTGGCGAGGAGTTCGCGATCGTCTTTCCGAACTGCCCGCCAGCATTCGCTGCTGTCGTGGGGGAACGTATCCGGGCCCGGGTCCAGGCGCTGCTGATTGACGTTGCAAGCCATCCGCCGTTGAAAGTCACCGTCAGTTGCGGCGGGGCGTTTGCCCCACCCTGGTTGCGCACCACGCCCTTGTCGTGGGTGGAGCGCGCAGACGCGCAGATGTACCTGGCCAAGGCCGCTGGGCGCAATACGGTGGCCATCGAGCCTCAAGCCATCAGCGAAGTCAGCGCCGAAGAAAAGGGTCTGTTGTTCGGATTGAATCCGCCGGACCCGCTTATGATCCACGATCAGGCCGACCAATGACGTCGGCAGTCAAACCCGCAACGATGAACGCACCTTCCTCTGCCATGACCCAGCCCGCCCCCGAGGCGCCCGGGCCACTGTTCAGTCCGGCCAAGGGCAAGGTGGTGGCTATCACCAGCGGCAAGGGTGGCGTGGGCAAGACGTTTGTTTCCGCCAACCTTGCAGCGGCCCTCACGCGGCGTGGCCTCAAAGTCCTGGTGCTGGATGCCGATCTGGGCTTGGCCAACCTCGACGTCGTTCTCAACCTCTATCCCAAGATCACGTTGCACGACGTGTTCACCGGCAAGGCCACGCTGGACGACGCCATCCTCAAGGCGCCGGGCGGTTTCTCCGTCATCCTGGCGGGCTCCGGACTGGTGGAGTATTCACGCCTCTCCCCCGAGGTGCGCGACGACTTCCTCAACCTCATGAGCGAGGTGGTACCGCGTTTTGACGTGGTGCTGCTCGACACGGGGGCCGGCATCTCTGACGTGGTGCTGTTTGCGTTGTCGCTGGCGTCCGAGATTCTGCTCGTCGCCACGCCCGAGCCGACTTCCCTGACCGACGCCTACGCCACCATCAAAGTGCTGGCCACGCAACAGCAGCGGCAACAGATACGTCTGATCGTCAACCAGGCCGTGCGGCCTGGCGACGGCAAAACCATCACCAACCAGTTGCAGACGGTGTTGAACCGTTTTGTCGGAAACCAGGTGCAAAAGCCTGCCGATGCGCGGCCCGGGCTGCCTTCGGGCGTTCGGCTGGTCCACATGGGCGACATTCCGTCTGATCAGTCGGTGAAGGACGCGGTCATGCGCCGCCAGCTCCTGATGGTGCACACCCCCGGCTCGCCCGCAGCCCTGGCGGTAGGGCAGATTGCCGGGCGGCTGGAAGAAACGGTCATCTCCCCAGACAGGGGGTGAGCATGGATTTGCCAGACCGCCCTGCCGAGGCACAGCCGCTGCGGGAGCCGCTGGCGGACCTGGGTGACGCCACGGTGGCCAACCCGATCCTGCGCGCGCTGCTGGACCGCATGCGCGACAGGAGCGACTTCCCGGCCATGTCGGCGCAGATCGTCAAGGTGCTGCGCATTGCCAGCAACGAGAACGAGAGCCTCAACAGCCTGACCAGTTCGATCCTTGAGGATGTGGCGCTGACGCACAAGCTGCTCAGGCTGGTCAATTCCGCGCGTTATGCCCACCTGGGTGGAGAAATCAGCACCGTTTCCCGTGCTGTCAGCCTGATCGGGTTTTCCGAAGTGCGTTGCGTTGCCATGAGCCTTGTGATGCTGGAGCACATGCACGACAAGGCGCACGCCGAGCAGCTGAAAGACGAATTCCTGCGGGCCATGTTTGCTGGCACGCTGGCAGCGGACTTGTGCCTGTCTGCTGCGGAACATGAGGAAGCGTTCCTCGGGACGGTCTTCCAGAACCTGGGGCGTTTGCTGGCGGAGTTTTATTTCCCGGCCGAGGCGACGCGTGTGCGTTCTGCTTTGGCCGAAGGGCGGCAGAACGAAGAGCAGGCTTCGCTGCGCGCGCTGGGCCTGAGCTACGAGTCTTTGGGCCTGGGTGTGGCCCAGTTGTGGCGCTTGCCGCAGCACATGCAGCGCCTGATGCAGCACAAGCAAGGGCAACCGCCCAGCCGCCAGCCTGTTGATGCAACCGAGCGTTTGCGCTGGATAGGTGCAGCTGCCCACGAGTTTGCCGATGCCTTCATGCGCCACGAACGGCAGGCTTGGCCTGCCGAGCTGGAGCGCCTGGGCGCCAGGTATGCGCCGTGCCTCGGCCACGACAGGGCTCGGCTGGGGCAGTTGGCCATGCAGGCACGCACCAAGCTTGCTGCCATGGTGCAGGCGCTGGATTTGACCGTTTCCCGCGATTCTCTGGCGGCGCGCCTGATCGATATGCCGGAGCCGTCTGCAGAGCAAAAAGATGGGCTTGGTGCCTACGCCTTGGAGCCCGTCGAGGGCTCAGGCGGTGATGCACCGCAGGCGGTTGAAACACCCATGGCCCTGCTAGCCAAAGGTGTGCAGGACGTGACACAGGCCATGGTGGAAGGACTTGCACTTAACGACGTGCTGCGCATGGTGCTGGAGACCATGTACCGTGCCTTGGGCATGCAGCGTGTCGTGCTGTGCCTGAAGGACGCAACGGGGGATCAGCTCAGCGGCCGTCTGGGTTTGGGTCATGAGGCCAGTCGCGTTGCGCGTTTGTTCCGTGTGCCGCTGCAGTCGTCGGAGCTGTTGTTCAGCGCGGTCTGCGTGAAGGGGCTGGACACGCACATTCGCGACGCGTCGGCCGCCAATGTGGCGTCGCGCCTGCCCGACTGGTACAGGCGCGACGTGAACGCCCCCGCCTTTCTGCTCCTGCCCATGCACTTCAAGGGCAGCCCTTTTGGTTTGATCTACGCAGATCGTGCAACGGTGGATGCCGCTGGCCTGCAGGAGCAGGAACTGGCTCTGCTGCGCACCTTGCGCAACCAGGCCGTGATGGCCTTCAGGCAGGCCCGCTCCTGATCCATTCGTTCACTTGCCTTGCGCACGTTGGCGCAGCACATAGCGCTGCAGTTTGCCGGTCTCGGTGCGTGGCAGCTTGTCCAGAAACTCGATCTCGCGCGGGTACTTGTAAGGTGCCAAGGTAGCCTTCACGTGTTCCTGTAGCGCCTGCACCAAGGCTTCGTCACCGGTGTGGCCGGGCTTGAGCACGCAGTAGGCCTTGACGATCATGCCGCGCTCTTCGTCGGGCTGGCCGACCACGCCGCACTCTGCTACGGCGGGGTGGCGCATCAGTGCGTCCTCCACTTCCGGGCCGCCCACGTTGTAGCCTGCGGTGATGATCATGTCGTCGGCCCGCGCCTGGTAGAAGAAGTAGCCGTCGGCGTCCTGCACGAAGGCGTCGCCGGGGTAGTTCCAGCCGTGGCGCACGTAGTTGCGCTGGCGCTCATCGTCCAGGTAGCGGCAACCCGTGGGGCCAGCCACGGCGAGTTTGCCCACTGTGCCGCGCGGCACTTCGTGGCCGTCGTCGTCCACCACCTTGGCCTGGTAGCCCGGTACCACCTTGCCAATGGCGCCGCGCCGCACTGCGCCGCCCGCTGACGATATGAAGATGTGGAACATCTCGGTGGCGCCGATGCCGTCGAGCATTTCGATGCCGGTGGCTTCCTTCCAGAGCTGGCGCGTGGCGTCGGGCAGGCCTTCGCCAGCGCTCACGCAGATGCGCAGGCTGGGGATGCCGTGCTCGCGGGCAAACGGAGCCATTTGCCGGTAGAAGGTGGGGGCGGTGTAGCACACCGTCACTCCATGGCGCGCCAGGGTGTGCACCATGTTTTCGGGCGTGTAGGGGCCTGGCGGAAAGTACACCGATGCGCCCGCCCACATGGGGAATATCAGCAACCCGCCCAGGCCAAACGTGAAGGCCAGCGGGGGCGAGCCTGCCACGATGTCTTCGGGTTGCAGCCGCAGCACGTGGCGCGGCCAGGTTTCGCAGGCGGCCAGCAAGTCCAGGTGGGTGTGCACGGCGGCCTTGGGCTTGCCTGTGGTGCCCGAGGTGAAGGCCAGCAGGGCGATGTCGGTGGCGGCGGTGGGGCAGGGCGCGAACGCCGTGGGGTGCCGGGCGGCGCGTTGCTCGAGTGAACCGGGGGCGTCTGCCGCACCGTTGAAGGTGACGATGGGCAGGGGTGCGTCCAGCGTGCTGGCTGCAGTTTGCAGTTCGTTGATCAGGCGCTCGTCGCACAGGGCCACGGCGGGGCGGGCCTTGACGAGGATGTCACCCAACTCTTTGGCGCGCAGCAGCGGCATGGTGGCCACGGCTACCAGACCGGCCTTGACCACTGCAAGCCAGGCCAGGGCCATGGTGATGGAGTTGCCACCGCGCAGCAGCACGCGGTTGCCGGGCTCCAGCCCCAGTTCATCGATCAGTAAATGGGCCATGCGGTTCACCTCGTCCAGCGCCTGGGCGTAGGTGAGCAGACGGTCGTCGCTGCGCAGCAGGGGGCGGCTGCCCCAGCCCCGGGTGTGGACGGCTTCGTCCAGCAGGCGCGCCACCAGGTTCAACTGGGGCGGAAACTGCAACTCGGGCAGGTTGTAGACCAGTTGCGGCCACTGGTCGTCCGGGGGAAGGCGGTCGTGTACGTAGCGGTCGGTCTGTGCACTCCTGGCGGGGGCGACGGTCATGGCGGGGTCTCCTTCATGCGGGTCGCGCAGGCAGCGGCTAACGGCTGGCTTGCTGCTGTTGCTTGACCTTGCCGAGCAGGCGGTAGAGCTGTTCCATGTCGCGTGCGCTCAAGCCTTCGAAGGCCTCCACTATCCAGGCCTCATGCACGCGGGCCATGTTGGCAAAGGCATCGTGCCCGGCCGGGGTCAGACGCACGCGGAAGGCACGGCGGTCGCCTTCCACACCCAGGCGTTCCACCAACCCTTCTGCCACCAGCTGGTCGGTAATGCCGGTGACGTTGCCTCCCGTCACCATCAGCCTGTGCGAGAGCTCTTTCATCTTCAGCCCTTCGGGGTGGCGCTCCAACTGGGCCATCAGGTCGAAGCGCGGCAGCGTGGTGTCGAACTGCTCGCGCAGGCCCGTGCGGATTTTTTTCTCGACGAGCTGGGCGCAGGTGAGCAGCCGCAACCACAGGCGCAGCGATTCAGGGTGCTCGCTGTGCACGCGGGCTTCGAGGTCCAGGGGCGTCTCCATGGGGGTGGTTCGTGGATATTGAAGGTCAATTATTTTAGATTTGAATCAATTCTGTAAGTCTTCGCATCGGCGAGGGAGCGGGTTTACCCGCAACGCCGATGTGTATCTGCGCAGTGCGTGCCAAAATGACTCGCAGGGCCATTGCCTGCGAAAGGAGAAGACCATGCTCTACCGTTTCAAGTCCAAGGCCACAGGAGACGTGGTGATGCTGGAGCCCAACGGCAAGCGGGTGCTGGAGATCCTGGGCAAGGATCCCGCGGCACCGGGCATCATCCTTCTGGAGCAGATGCCGGGTGCTATAGACGCGCTCAAAGCGGCAGTGGTGCAGGAAGAGGCCGAACACGAACGGCAGAAGCAGGAAGCGCAGGCCAATGGCGAAGATGAACCTGAAGCTGAACGTGTGAGCCTGCGCACCCGCGTGGCGCCCTTCATCGATATGCTCAATCACTGCATGCGCGAGCGCTGCGAGGTCGTCTGGGGCGTTTGACTGCTGCTCTGGCTGGCTCAGAGAGCGTTCATGAAGGTGTGCAGGAAGTGCCGCAGGGATTGACCCGGTTCGCAACCGAGAGCCCTGGCCTGCCGGTTGACGTGGCTGATGGTGCCGCTTTCCAAGGTGCTGGATGCCTGGCCTATGCAGGCGCTGGTGTGTGAAACGGTGCATGCCGCCAAACCGGCTTCTTCCAGAATATCAAGCGCCGCAATGCCAGCACGGTCCTTGCCCACGCCTGCGTCGTTGAAGACGCTCAGCAGTGGCCGCGCGGCTACGGCGTAGCGGCTCACACTGCGGCCGCCATGTGAGCCTGAAACAGCTATGCACCCAGCATCTTTTGGTGTGAGCTGTGTGATCGTGTCAATGACGAGCAGTGGGGGTGGCTTCGGCATGCGGAAAAGAAAATACCACCTTCCTGCCCAGGCAGGAGGTGGTATTTACGCGAGGTCAGCGGGGGAAGGCTGGTGTCAGTCGGCGTACTGGCCAGCGGCCTCGATCACCGTCTTGAGCTTGTTGGTCTGGTCCACCACGAAGGCCTTGTGACCTTCAGGGGTAACACGCTTGTCCTTGACCACGATGGCGCCCAGCGCGGCTTGCTTCTTGATGAATTCCGGGTCTTTCAGCGATGCCTGCAGCGCGTCGTTGATCTTCTTGATGACAGGTGCCGGGGTGCCCTTGGGCGCGTACATGCCGTGCCAGATGGTCAGGTTGAAGTCTTTCAGGCCCATTTCCTGCAGGCTGGGGTAATGCTTGAGCAGGGGGTGGTCGCTGAGCGGCTTGGGCGTGGTCACGGCATAGGCCTTGACGCGGCCGCCTTCGATCTGGCTGGTCGTGTTGGTGGTCTGGTCGCACATCACGTCCACGGTGCCTGCGATCAGGTCGTTCATGGCAGGGGCCGTGCCGCGGTAGGCAATGGTGGACATGGACTTGTCCAACTTGACGGCGTATTGCCACATCAGACCGCACAGGTGCGAAGCAGAGCCCAGACCGGCGTGAGCCAGGTTGAGTTTGCCGCCGTTGGCGCGGATGTAGTTCTCGAAGTCGCGGTAGGTGTTGGCGGGGATCTTGGGGCTGCCGATCAAGGTCATGGGCACGTCGTTGATCATGCCCAGGTACTCAAAGTCTTCCAGCGGTTTGTACTGCAGGCGGCGGTACAGGCTGGCGGTGGCGGCCATGCCGATGTGCCAGACCAGAATGGTGTGGCCGTCCGGTGCGGCGCGGGCTACCTTGGTGGCGCCGATGGTTCCGCCTGCACCCGCAGCGTTGTCCACCACGATGGTGGCGTTGTTCAGGTGCTTGCGCATGGTTTCGGCCAGTTGGCGGGCCACGGTGTCGGTGGGGCCTCCTGCAGCAAAAGGCACCACGAAGGTGATGGGCTTGCTGGGGAAGTCCTGCGCCATCGCGCCCACGGCTGTGGTGGCGGCCAATGCAAAGGTCAGAAGTTTCTTCATCGGTGTCTCCTGGTTGAAACGTGAGCCCATCTTAGGTGGGGGGCACCTGAAGTCCATACCAGAAACTACGTAGATGAATACCCTCAGCGATAGGTGCGCGCGTCCTCTATCACCTTGCCGTCGTTGGGCAGGCTGGCAGGGTCCACGAAGCGCACTTGGCCGCGCAGTTTGGTCACGTCGCGGATGGCGTTTTCCAAGCCTGCGGTGAGCGTGTCGGCGCGTTCGCCTGTGGCCACCTCCACCAGCAGTTCCATCTGGTCGTTGGCCATCTCGCCAGTCACCACCAGGCGTGCCTTGTGCACGGCAGGGAAGCGTCGTGCCACTTCAGCCACTTGGGACGGGTGCACGAACATGCCGCGCACTTTGGTGGTCTGGTCGGCCCGGCCCAGCCAGCCGCGTATGCGGGTGTTGGTGCGGCCTGTGGGGCAGGTGCCGGGCAGCACGGCAGAGAGGTCGCCGGTGCCAAAGCGGATCAGCGGGTAGGCGGGGTTGAGCACGGTCACCACCACCTCACCCACTTCGCCTTCTGGCACCGGGTCGCCCGTGCCTGGGCGCACGATTTCCAGGATCACGCCTTCATCCAGCACCAGGCCCTCGCGGGCCGAGGTTTCGTAGGCGATGAGGCCCACGTCTGCGGTGGCGTAGCACTGGTAGCCGGTGACGCCGCGTTCGGCCAGCCAGTCGCGCAGCGATGGCGGGAAGGCCTCGCCCGAGACCAGGGCTTTGTGAATGGACAGTTTCTGCCCGGCTTCAGCGGCCTTTTCGACGAGGATCTTGAGGAAGCTGGGCGTGCCGCTGTAAGCGTTGGGGCGCAGGTCGTGGATGGCCGCGAGTTGCTGCTCGGTGTTGCCCACGCCACCGGGAATGACGGTGCAGCCCAAAGCCTGGGCACCGCTTTCCATGATCCAGGCACCCGGGGTGAGGTGGTAGCTGAAGCAGTTGTGCACCAGGTCACCGGCCTCGAAGCCCGCGGCCACCATGGCGCGCGCGGAGCGCCAGTAGTCTGTGCCTTGGCCTTCGGGTTCGTAGATGGGGCCGGGTGATTGGTACACCCTGCGAGCGCCCGATGCACGCGCCAGCCCACGCCAGCCGATGGTGGAGAACCCGCCGAACGGATCGCCGCCAGCGGCGCGCGAGGCTTGCTGTTGTTCCAGCAGTTCGTGTTTGCGCGTCACGGGCAGTGTGGCCAGCGCGGCGCGGGTGGTGATGCTGTTGGCGTCCACGCCCGAGAGAATGCGCGCCATGGCGCCGCTGTCGCGTTGTGCCTGGGCTATGTGGGCGGGCAGCGCGGCCATCAAGGCGGCCTCGCGATCGGCTGGGGAGCGGGTTTCCAGGGCGTCTAGGTGGAGTTGGGGCATGGGAGGGCTCCCTGACAGAAAAACTGGCGGTGACGGTGTGAGTGAAGAGGCGCTGCTCAGGCCAGCCAGCGCTTGCGGCGCTTGTAGCTCTTCACGTCGCGGAAGCTCTTGCGTTCGCCGCCGCCCATGCCCAGGTAGAACTCCTTGACGTCCTCGTTGTTGCGCAGGTCGCTGGCGGCACCGTCCATCACGATGCGGCCGCTTTCCATGATGTAGCCGTAGTCGGCGTACTTGAGCGCCATGTTGGTGTTCTGCTCGGCGATCAGGAAGGTGACCTTTTCCTTGGTGTTGAGGTCTTTGACGATCTCGAACACCTCTTCCACGATCTGCGGCGCCAGGCCCATGGAGGGCTCGTCCAGGAGCACCACGCTCGGGTTGGTCATCAACGCGCGGCCAATGGCGCACATCTGCTGCTCCCCGCCCGAGGTGTAGGCCGCCTGCGAGGTGCGGCGCGTTTTCAGGCGCGGGAAGTAGGTGTAGACCTTTTCCAGGTTGGCGTCGACCTCGGCCTTGCTGGCGCGGGTGTAGGCACCGGTCAGCAGGTTCTCTTCGATGGTGAGGTGGGCAAAGCAGTGCCTGCCTTCCATGACCTGCACCACGCCGCGCTTGACCAGGTCGGCGGGGGAAAGGTTCTCGATGCGTTCACCGCGCAACTCGATGCTGCCCTTGGTGACTTCACCGCGCTCGCCTTTGAGCAGGTTGGAGATGGCGCGCAGCGTGGTGGTCTTGCCCGCACCATTACCGCCGAGGATGGCTGCGATCTGCCCTTCGGCAACCTGCAGTGACACGCCTTTGAGCACGAGGATCACGTGGTTGTAGATGACCTCGATGCCGTTGACGTTGAGAACGATGTTGGGTGTGCTCATGGATGGAACCTTGAAGGAAATGCACCGGACGACGAACCAGTCCTAGGTGCCCATGGATTAAGGGACACCGGGGGCTGGCGGCTGGCCCGGGTGGGCCAGCCATCCGGTCACTCACTTGAGGTGAATGACCGGAGCGTTGCCAATCAGGACTGGCAGTCCTGCGGCGTGCGGCGGGTCAGCTTCTTCTCGGCGGCGTACTTGTCAGCGGCGGACTTCACCATCGGCTTGATGATCTGCTCGTCGGCCTGGTACCAGTCGCTGGTGAACTGCCACTTGCTGCCGTCCCAGGTGTGAATGCGCGCCCAGGCGGCACCCATGTGGTCCTGGCAGCTGGTGGAGATTGGGCGCATCACGCCCTTGAAGCCCAGCCCGTCAAGCTTGGCCTGGGTCAGGTCCAGGTTCTCCAGGCCCCAGCGCACTTGCTCGCCGGTCATGACCTTGCCTTTGCCGTACTTCTCCTGGGCACGGCGCACGCCTTCCACCGCCAGCATTGCGCTCATTGCGCCGCGCACGTAAAGCACGGAGCCCACTTCCTCTTTCGGGCCGGTGCCCTGGCCTTTGCTGTGGACCTTGTCCATGACCTCCTTGACGAATCCAGCGTTCGGCTCGGCACCGTGCTGCATGGTGATGGCGTTGTAGCCCTTTGCACCTTCGCCAATGTCCTTGACGTCCGGTTCGGCACCAGCCCACCACACGCCGTAGATCTTGTCGCGCGGGTAGCCAGTTGCCTGGGCTTCCTTGAGCAGGGTGGAGTTCATCACACCCCAGCCCCAGTTGACCACGTAGTCCGGGCGGTCGCGGCGGATCTGCAGCCAGGTGGCCTTTTGTTCAACGCCAGGGTGAGTCACGGGCAGCAGGCTCAGCTTGAAGCCGTGCATGGACGCGCGTTCCTGCAGGATGGGAATGGCTTCCTTGCCGAAGGGACTGTCGTGGTACACCAGTGCAATGTGCTTGCCCTTGAGGTTGGCTGCACCGCCCAGTTTCTTGGCGATGTCCTGGATGATCACATCACCGGCCACCCAGTAGGTGCCTGCCAGCGGGAAGTTCCACTTGAACACGCCGCCATCCTGCGACTCGCTGCGGCCATAGCCAGCAGTGATCAGCGGAATCTTGTCGGACGGGGCTTTTTCGGTCAGCGCGAAGGTGATGCCGGTGGACAGCGGCTGGAACATCGTGGCGCCGCCGTTCTTGCCTTTCAGGCGTTCGTAGCATTCCACACCACGGTCGGTGGCGTAGCCGGTTTCGCATTCTTCAAACGAAATCTTCACGCCGTTGATGCCGCCGCGCGCATTCACCAGTTTGAGGTAGTCCACAAAACCGTTGGCCCAGGGCACGCCGTTGGGGGCGTAGGCGCCGGTGCGGTACACCAGCACGGGGAAGAACTGCTCCTTGGCTTGCGCGTGAGCGCTCGGGGCCACCAAGGCGCCGGTCAGGGTGGTCGCAGCCACCGCAGCGGCAAGGGCGAGTGAACGAAGCTTCATGGTTTGTCTCCTGAGTAGTGGTTGAAGCGGGGGGCGGGGAACGAAAGAAATCAATGCGGGAACGGCCAGATGCGCAGCTTCTGCTTGGCAATGCTCCACAGCTTGGCCAGGCCGTGCGGCTCCACGATCAGGAACCACACGATCAGGGCGCCGAAGATCATGAATTCGGTGTGGGACACGGCAGCGGTGGACACCGAGATGCCGACCAGATCGCCCAGCCAGGGCAGGAACTGGTTGAGGAAGATGGGCAGCACCGTGATGAAGGCCGCGCCAAAGAAGCTGCCCATGATGGAGCCCATGCCGCCGATGATGACCATGAACAGCAGCTGGAAGGAACGGTCGATGCTGAAGGCGGCGGGTTCCCACGAACCCAGGTGCACGAAGCCCCACAGCGCGCCAGCCACACCGATGATGAAGGAGCTGACCGCGAACGCGCTGAGCTTGGCGTACATCGGGCGGATGCCGATCACCGCAGCGGCCACGTCCATGTCACGGATGGACATCCACTCGCGGCCGATGGCGCCGCGCACCAGGTTCTTGGCCAGCACGCCAAACACCACCAGGAAGGCCAGGCAGAACAGGTACTTTTCCAACGGCGTGTCGATGGTCCAACCCAGCACGTTGAGGTTGGACACCGACACCGAGCCCGAGGCGTTGTTGTTGGTGAACCAGCCTATGCGCAGGAAGGCCCAGTCGCAGAAGAACTGTGCGGCCAGCGTTGCCACGGCCAGGTACAGGCCCTTGACGCGCAGGCTGGGAATGCCGAACACCAGGCCCACGAGCGTGGCAAAGAAGCCACCGGACAGCAGTGCCACGATCAGCGGCATGCCGTCGATGCGGATGTAGGTGTTGTAGGCCATGTACGCGCCCACCGCCATGAAGGCGCCCGAACCCAGCGAAATCTGGCCGCAGTAGCCCACCAGGATGTTCACACCAATGGCCGCGAGCGACAGGATCAGGAAGGGGATGAGGATGGCGCGGAAGAGGTACTCGTCCACCAGCAGCGGGATGCCGATAGCGGCGAAGGCGACGATGGCCAGGATGGCCCAGCGGTCCTGCGCGATCGGGAAGATCTGCTGGTCGGCGCGGTAGGA
>CAMLOF010000025.1 GCA_946481585.1 uncultured Macromonas sp.
TGAACCAGGTGCTGGAAAACAACCCCGTGCCCACGCTGTGGATCACCAACCGCATTGAGCAGATCGACCCAGCCTTCCGCCGCCGCTTTGCCTACCATCTGGAACTCAAGAGCCCACCACCGGGTGCGCGCGAACAGCTGGTGCGCAAAGCCCTGGACGGCGCGCCTGTGTCCGACGGCATGGTGGCACGCCTGACGCAACGCCAGGGCCTGACCCCCGCGCAGATCAGCACCGCCTTGCGTTTTGCCCGCCTGGTGGCACCCGCACAAGTCGACGGCGGCAGCTACGACACCTTGATGGAGCGCCAGCTCCGTCAGGCGGACCACGCCCTGGGCCGCCGCAACCACCCGCAAACACGGCTGTCACCGCTGTCCTATGGTCTGCAGTGGCTCAACATCGAGTCGCGCCACGACCTGCCGCGCATGCTGGAGGCATTGCGCGCGCGTGGCCACGGAACGCTGTGCTTCCATGGCCCACCAGGCACCGGCAAGACGGCTCTGGCCGAACACCTGGCCGACGCGCTGGAGCGCCCGTTGATGATCCGCCAGGCCAGTGACCTGATGAGCAAGTACGTGGGCGAAACGGAACAGAACATGGCCGCCATGTTTGCCGAGGCAGAAGCCGAGCACGCCGTACTGTTGCTGGACGAGGCCGACAGCTTCCTGCTCGACCGGCGCGACGCCCAGCGCCACCACGAGGTCTCGGAAGTCAACGAGATGCTGCAAGGCATGGAGCGCTACCGGGGCATCTTCGTGTGCACCACCAACCTGATGGACCGGCTCGACGCTGCCGCGCTGCGCCGCTTCACCTTCAAGATCGCCTTCAAGCCCTTGCGGCCGGAGCAGCGCGAAGCCCTGCTGTCGAGCGAAACGCTGGGCCGCGCCGACGCCCCCTTACCCGCCGACGTGCTGCGCCGCCTGCACCGGCTAGACCAACTCTGCCTGGGCGACTTTGCCGCCGTGAAGCGCCAGTGCGAAATCCTGCAGGAAACGCTGAGCCCCGAGACCTTTGTAGAGCAGCTGGAAGCGGAGCACCGCGTCAAGCCTGGGGTGCAAGGGCAGCGGCCGGTGGGTTTTCTGTAGCGGCCTCCCTCGCCTGCGCCCATTGCAGGAACAGCTTCACTGGCACCGGCTTGCTCCACAAATAACCCTGCCCCACGTCGCAGTGCAGCTGGCGCAGTGCGGCCAGAACGGCGTCGTCCTCCACCCCTTCCGCCACCACCGACAAGCCCAGGTTGTGCGCCAGCTCCACGGTGGAACGCACGATCTTGGCGTCGTTGCGGTCGGCGGTCATGCCCATCACGAAGGACTTGTCAATCTTGAGTTCGTCCACCGGCAGGCGCTTGAGGTAGGCGAGCGACGAGTAGCCCGTGCCAAAGTCATCAATCGACAACTTGAACCCAGCATCCGACAACGCCTGCAGCGTGTGCTGCGCGCGCTGTGGGTCGTCCATGATCGCGCTCTCGGTGATCTCCAGGCACAGCCCGTGCGCGGGAACGCCGTGGCGCTGCGTCAATTCACGCAGCCGCGTTGGAAACTCGGCGTCCATCAGGTCCCGGGTGGACAGATTCACCGCCACCACGCGCTGCCTGCCCCCGCTCTGAAGCGCCGCCCAATGCGACGTGACCTGCTCCATCACCCACCACGTCAGCTCGCGGATGAAACCCGTCTGCTCAGCGAAAGGGATGAAATCGCCCGGCGGCACCAACCCACGCTCAGGGTGCTGCCAGCGCAACAGGGCTTCCGCACCCACCAGGCTGCCATCAACCACAGCGCACTTCGGTTGCAGGTACAAGCGCAGTTCGTCCTGCGCCAACGCACGGCGCAAGTCGCTCAGCAACGAAAGCGTCTGCGCGCTGGAGGCGTCAAGCTCGGGCGAATAAGGCAACGCGCCACAGGTGCGTCGTTTCGCGGTATGCATGGCCACCTGGGCACGAGCCACCAGGGTCTCGGCGTCGTCGCCATCGGCGGGCCAACAGGCCAAGCCAATGCTCACCCCCAGGTCCACGGTCTGTCCGTCCAGTGTGAAGGATGTGGCAAAGGCACTCAGCAACCGTTGCGCAAGTTCCTGCGCCTGCTGCGCATCGCCGGGCTGCATGAGCACGGCGAATTCGTCTCCGCCGATACGCGCCACACGGTGCCCGCCGTCGAACAGTTCGCCCGCCAGCCGGTGTGCCACCGCGCGCAACAAGGCATCCCCCTGCGCAAAACCCAACACTTCGTTGACGTGCTTGAACCGGTCCAGGCTCAGCACCACCACGGCGGCGCTGTCGCACACGTCGGCCGTGACGCGCTGCACCCAGTCGATGAAGCTGCGCCGGTTGGGCAGGCCCGTCAGCGTGTCTTCGTAAGCCAGGTGCAGTATCTCGCGCCGCTGCCTGGCCAGGCTCAGGCGCATGGTGTCGAACCCCTGCGCCAGGCGGCCCACCTCGTCGCGGTAGGCGCCTGCATCGATCTGCACATCGAAACGGCCCTCCTTCAACACCTCGGCCGCTGCCTCCAGTTGCCGCAGTGGGCGCGTCACCCGCCGCAAGGCCGCCCAGCCTGCCATGCCGAACATCAGCAGGCCCAGCGCGGTGATCAGCGCAAGCGCCCATTGCAAACGGCGGAACGGCGCCATCACCTCGTCGGACGACCTCAGGAGCAAGGTGTAAACCTGTCCGCCTTGTGCCTCAAGCTGCACGTGCCGCATGGCATAACTCTCTCCGGCCAGTTCCAGGGCGTTGGCATCACTGGCGGGCCCCAGCAACTCCAGCACTGGCCGCACCCCATCAGACAGGCTGCTGGCCACCACTTGGGCAGCACCGCCATTGGCCGCGGCAAGCACGGCCATGCGGACCGAAAGCAAGTCCCGCATGTCGTCGATCATGCTTTGGTCAATCGGAAAACCCATCAACAACCAGCCCAAGGGTCGCTCAGGCCGCACCGGCACCAGCACGAACTGAAACGGCGCACCATCCACCAGAATCAAGCCAGCACCACGCTTCTGGCGAATCAGGCCTCTGGCAATGCCTTGCAACCCATCAGCCAAAGATCCACGGCCACCGGCACGCCCTTTCTCTATTTCTGCTGCGTGAGGCGAAGAGCCCGTGCCCATCTGCGGGTAAGACGCCGATTTGAGCCACAGCAGGAACAACTCGTCGTACTCCTGGGTGGCGCTCAACTGCAGGTTGTTGTCAAACAACGCTGTGATGCGTGCGCCAAAACGTTCGGCATTGGCGTTGAGTGCCGCACGCGTCCCCGCCAGGTTGCGCTGTTCAAGAGTGGATAGAAAACGGTAGTCGGATGCGAGCAACTGGGCGCCCTCGCTCAGGCGGGCGGTGTTGCGTGCAAGCTGGTCCCGCCACACCCTCTCGCTCAACTCCAGTTCATGGCTCATCTGTGTCCTGGCCTGCGCGGTGATGGTGGAGCGCACCGACCAGAACACCATGGCCTGTATCCCCAGAAGCAGCAGCAGCACGATGCCCAGCAGCCGAGCGGCCAACCCCAGTTGGTACCACCACTGCCGTGCACGGCTCCAGCCACTGCGCAACATCAGTTGCATGCCTTGCAGGTGCAAGCTCAGCGCGCCCATGTCATTACCTCTGTTGCTATGTGCTGCAACGGCAGCACACGACTCGCCGCCTCCAGCCTGACCGCCTCCTTGGGCATGCCGTACACCACACAACTGGCCTCGTCTTGCGCCACCGTGGCCGCACCTGCATCCCGCATGTCCTTCAGACCCCGCGCGCCGTCGTCGCCCATGCCGGTCATGATGATCCCCAGCGCGTTGCGCCCAGCCGCCTGCGCCACGGAGCGGAACAGCACGTCCACCGAAGGCTTGTGACGGTTCACCAGCGGGCCGTCGCGCACCTCCACGTGGTACTGCGCGCCGCTGCGTCTGAGCATCATGTGGCGACCACCTGGAGCGATCAACGCAAGCCCAGTTTGCACGCGGTCACCATCGCGTGCCTCGCGCACTTCCACCTCGCACAAGCCATCCAACCGCTCCGCAAACATGGCTGTGAACTTTTCCGGCATGTGCTGCACGATGACGATGCCCGGACACGTAGGAGGCAACTGGCGCAACACCAGCTCCAGCGCCTGCGTACCCCCCGTGGAGGTGCCGAATGCCACCAGGCGCTCGGTGGTGGCGTACATGGCTTTGCCCACGGGGGCCGCCAGCTGCACTGGCGCAGGCATTTGCGGCAGCGGCGACGAAGCGTGGCGCAGCGCACCCAGGTTCGCACTGGCAGCCGCCTTGATCGCCCCCACGATGTCGTTGGCCGAATCCTCCAGAAATGCCTTGAGTCCCAGCTTGGGCTTGGTGATCACGCTTACCGCACCAGCGGCCAGCGCGTCTAGCGTCACCTGCGCGCCGCGCTCCGCCAATGTGGAACAGATGATCACCGGCGTGGGCCGTTCGGCCATCACCTTGCGCAGGAAGGTCAAGCCGTCCATGCGGGGCATTTCAACATCCACCACCAGCACATCAGGCCAGCGGGACTTCATCTTCTCGATCGCAAACACGGGGTCATGCGCCGTGGCGATCACCTCGATAGCTGGCTCACGGGCAATGGCCTGTGCCACCACCTGTCGGACCACCGCCGAATCGTCGACGATCATCACCTTGATACTCTGCCTCACCAGGCGTCCTTTCCTCAGACTCGGGCCCGTTCCGTCAGGGCCTGCCACACACGACCCGACGCCAGGTCGAAACTCAATCGGCGCGGGCGGTCTCCGCCCACATCCTCACGCACTATCACAAACCCCCGCTCTGCCAGGCAGCACCGCGCAGCCTCCACGTTCCTGCGCCCCACATCCAGGTCGGCCGCAGGCGGCGCAAACATGTTGCCGCCACCAAACAGCTTGGCACGGCAGGCACTTGGCTGGATGCCATGGCGAAGCAGGGTCTGCGCCAGCCACTCTACCGCCTCGTCCACGTAACGTCCGTCCAGGCCTTCACCCGCGCGCCGCACGCGCGAAGGCAGCAAGGCATGGCACATGCCCCCAACCTGTTTTGCCTGGTTCCACACAGTGACCGACACGCATGACCCCAGCAGGGTCCGTATCCGGCCCGGCGCTTGGCCCAAGTGGTACTCGCCAGGGTGCAGGAAGACTTCCGGCAACCCCTGCTCTGCGACAGGCTCCTTCCGCCCGCCAAGGTCTGCAAACGCGTTCGGCAAGGCCATCAGGCGGCCACTCTGCGGTAGATCGTAGGCCGAACCGTAGCCAGCGAAGTGGCGATGCCATTGAGCGTCTCGGAGTGCCCCACCACAAAGTGCCCCTCTGCCCGCAGATAAGGCAGCAGGTTGGCAACTACCCGGGACTTGGTCGCATTGTCGAAATAGATCATCACGTTGCGCAGGAAGATCACGTCGAACACACCCAGATCCCGGCGCGGCTCCAGCAGATTGCATTGCTGAAAGCGCACCCGAGAGCGCAGCTCCTTGGCGACCAGCAGCATACCGCTGTATTCGTCTTGCCCGCGCAGGCAGTACTTGCGCAGCCACTCCAGGGGTATGCCCGAGATGCGGTCCATGCGGTAGAGGCCGCGCTCGGCCTGCGCCAACACCCGGGTGCTGATGTCCGTTCCCACGACCTCCCACGGCGCATCACCAAACACATGTGCCAGCACCATGGCCATCGAATAGGCCTCCTCGCCGCTGGATGACGCGGCGCTCCACACCCTGAAGGCGCCGCCTCCCCGCGCACGGTGCCTCATTGCTGTTTCACGCAAAAAATCAAAGTGCTGCGGCTCGCGGAAGAAGTAGGTCTCGTTGGTGGTCAGCAAGTCCACCATGGTCTGCAGTTCCGCCTCATTGCCTGTGCGGGTAACGAGGCGATAGTAGTCGCCATAACTGCTGACCTTGTGGTGCTGCAGGCGACTGGCCAGGCGCCCCGCCACCAGTGTCTTCTTCGCTGGCGTGAGGTGGATGCCCGCGATGTTGTGGATCAAGCGGCTGAACTGCTGGAAATCGTGGTCCGGCATCTCATTGGAGGAAACGGATGCCGGGACGGCCAGGGTAGATACGTTCATGTTGCCCATGCCAGACGGCCTTTCTGCGCCACAGGGTGGTGGTTTGTCTCACTACACGCTTGCGTGGCGTCCAGCATGCCGGTCATTTCAAAGGCAGGCATGGGCTTGCTGTAGAAGTACCCCTGGAATTGGTGGCACCCCATCTCCTGCAGCAACTCCAGCTGGCTGGCCCGCTCCACTCCCTCGGCCACGGCCACCAGCCCCAGCGACTTGGCCATCGCGATGATGGCCTTCGTGATCTCCCGGTCGTTGGCATCGGTCTCCAGGTCATCCACAAAACTCTTGTCGATCTTCAGGTTGTCCACCGGCAGACGGCGCAAGTAGCTGAGCGACGAGTACCCCGTTCCAAAGTCATCCACCGCGACGCATACCCCCTGGTTACGAAGGCTCCAGAAAGCCTGCACAGCATCGTCCACTTCTGTCATCAAAGTCGTTTCGGTGATCTCCAACTCCAGGCAATCGGCGTGCAGGCCGTGGCGCAGCAATGCCTGGGTGACCCTCTGCGCGAACTCACCGCCACGGCATTGCGACGCCGACAGGTTGACCGCAACACGCTTCGGCGCAAGCCCGGCATCCAGCCAAACCCTCATCTGGCGGCACGCCTCGTTCAACACCCACGCATCCACATCCGCAATCAGGCCAGCCTCCTCCGCCACGCCAATGAAACGCACTGGCGGCACCATGCCCAACTCTGGGTGCCGCCAGCGGATCAAGGCTTCCATGCCTGTGAACTCGCCTGTGGAAACGTCGGCCTTGGGCTGGTAGTACAGCTCGAACTCACCCCGCTCCAACCCCAGCCTCAGGTCTTGACTCAAACGCAGCCAGTCCTGAGCCCCCTCGTTCATCTCGGCGGCATAGAACCTGTAACCATGCCGCCCCTCCGCCTTGGCGGCGTACATCGCCACATCGGCGCTTCGCATCAGGCCCGACACATCCTGCCCATCTTGTGGAAACATCGCCACGCCTATGCTGGCGCTGGGGAAAAGCTGCTGCCGGGCCAGCATACAGGGCTCCGAAATCGCATCAAACACCTTCTGCACAACCAGCGGCAGTTGATGACGCGGCGGCGCACTGTCCAGCAACACCACGAATTCGTCCCCTCCCAGACGCGCGATCATGTCGGTTTCGCGCAAAGCCCCGTGCATGCGCTGTGCCAGCAGCCGCAAAAGCTCGTCACCCGTTGCGTGCCCCAGCGTGTCGTTGATGGACTTGAAATTGTCCAGATCGATGAACAGCAGCGCCAGCTCGCTACCGTCCCGCCTTGCATGGGCCAGGCGCTGCTGCAGGTGCTCCTGGAACGCCATTCTGTTGGGCAGATCGGTCAAGCCATCGTGCGTGGCCTGGTACAGCAGGCGGCGCTCGGCCTCCAGGCGGTCGGTGATGTCGCGTCCCATCGTCAGCGTGCCGATGGGACGGTCTTCGGCGTCGTACTCTGGCACCACCTGCATTTCGTGATACATCGTGGCACCGCTTGCGTCTTTCCAGTCCCACAAAAGGGTGGCTGGGCGCCCGGTTTGAACCACCTCCAGCAGATGCGCCCGGAATATCTCGTAAGGCATGGAAGGTTTCCAAACCCTGGCTTCAACATCTGCTTGGTCTAACACGGCTTCAGGTGCTATGCCCATCCGCCCCAGGTAAGTCGGGTTAGCATAGACCAGCACCTGCTCCAAATCGTGACGTGCAATGAGATCAGGGGAATTCTCAGCCAGCGTGCGGTAGCGCTGCTCGCTTTGCGAGACGCGTTCGCGCATCGTGTGCTCCTGGTGCAGCATGGCCGACACCCTTTCCATGAGCCGGTTGAAGGCATTGGCCAGCAGCCCTATTTCGCTCAGTTCGTGGCCCCTGGGCACTTCCAGCCGCCGTTGGGCCCCGGCCGCGTCCCTGTCCAACGCCCGTGCCACGCGGCGTATGGGCCGCACCACCACCCGGTACACCACCCAGGCCAGCACGGTCGTGATGGCGAAGACCATGGCCATGAGCACCAGCGCCACAAAATCGGAATATTGCTGAGCCGCCGCCCGCAACGCCTGCTCATCGGCAACCAGCTGCACTTCACCCAACTGCGCTGAAGCGTCGAATGGTGAAAAGATCTTGCGGCGAACCGTGTAGCCTGCATCCTCGTCTAGGCCACCGTGCTCACGGTGCTTGTTGGCCAGCACCGTGCTCATGGATGAGATACGCACAGCATGCACCGTGGCGTTGGACAGCAAACCGTCTGCGATCTCTCGTGCCAGCGCTTCGTCTTCCATGAAACAGGCGACGCTGATGGTGGACTCGACCGTGCTGAGCAACTGTTGGGTGCTTTGAAGCTGGCGGTCAATTTCGTGGGCACGCATCGCATAGAGGCCCAGCATGGAAAGCAGAAATGCCAGAACTGCCCCCAAAGGCAATACCGCCCACACCACCTTGGCCACCAGGCTCTGCCGCGGAAGCAGGCGAATCATTGCTTCCCCCTTACCGTCGGACTTGCCCCCAACTTCATCACCATCTGCATGTTGCGAGTCAACAGGGAATCGTCCAAGTAGGCAATGGCGTATGGGTCCATCTCAACCCTGTCGATCACAGCCTTGATGCTGGGCTGCTCCAATGGGGGCTGCGTACGGCCCGTGAAAATCAGCCGCGCCCAGTAAGCGTTGACGTCCTGAGGCTCCTTGTTGATCAGCAGCCGGTAGAACTGCGCACGCTCCGGGCTGTCTGCCGGCGCATCCAGGGGCACCGCCCGGCCCCCATGAGGAAACAGCCTGTGCCGTCCCATAAAGATGTTGACGACCTGATCACGCGACAGACTCTCTACACCGCTGCGCGCATTGACCACCACCACCAGTTCGGCAGGTGTCGCCGCCACCGCCATGGCCATGGGCGCACCGACCAAAGCCTTCAACAAAGCTCGGCGATAGGCGGCAGGCCAGTGTTTCATCAGAACACGAACTCCCAGGCCACGCTCAGCAGGTTGAGCCGCTTTGGCGTTCTGTCGGCATATCGCTGTACCAGCAAGGCTTGATCCGCGATGTAGCTTGGATCGCGGTACCAGATATGGTCCCATTGCAGCTTCAGGGCCGACCGGGACGTCAATTCGTGGCGGACCCCCAAACCCACCCCCCACATGTTGGCCCGGCTGGCAGCCTGAACCAAAACCGCCCCTTCATTGAGCTGGTCGGTCTGGGTTGACAACCCCTGTGGGATGCCGGTGGGCAATGTATCGCGCCGCGCCTTTTGCCACTGAAAGGTCATGTAGGGTGTGGTTTTGCCTATGCGGTAACCGGCATGGCCATAAACCACATGTTGATGTGCCCATCCAGAAGACCGCCAGCTCACGTAGTTCGCTGCGGCCTGCACGGGGCCCTCGTCGTAGCTGAGCGACGCCGACAGGTAGTTGATCCGGCGGCCACGCATCAGGCTGCGCTCAACGATCTCCGGCCCATTCGGCGGGATCCCTATTAATGCGTTGCGAAGCGCATCCAAGCCCGGGGTCGAGGACTCGTAGCGCGTTTTCTGCTGACCTAAGCCCACACGCAAAGTCCAAGGTTGGAAGGCATAGTCGGCCATCACTACGGCAAACCGCGATCCGTCCAGTGTGTAGGGGTTGTAGCCGCCGCTTTGCAACTGGCCACGCACCCAGCCATACGCCGCCTTGAACCTGGCCGTTCCCTCGCCAACCGCACGTGTCATCTCCACGTCGACGCCATCCATGGTGTTGGGGTAAAACGTTGCCACGGGACGCACCGCCAAACTGGCGTACCCGACGGCATCGCCGTCCCCCTGCGAGTACATCTCGATGCCCAGACGGCCCACGCGCCACGCCGCATCCTCGCGAAACGCGTGCCTGACGTACCCCCAGGAAACACCGGGGCGGTAATCGCGGTCCAGTGAATCGTGGCTGGCCAGCTGCAACGCCGCCTGCCATTGAGGCCCCCATTGCGCAGAGACCTGGAGACCCAGCATCGAATCCGGCGCCAGCGAAATTCGCCCAGCCTGTGCACCTTGCGCCTGAGAAATGTTGCGCCGAAAGTTCACTCCGGCGCTGTTGTGGTACACCGCGCCCAGTGTTCCAAATCCTTTGACGGACCATCCGCTTTCGTCTGCGCCCTCAGGATCCGTGACTTGCGCATGCGCAACCATGCAAAGCCAGCTGCCAGCGGCAAGAACGATTGCATGCCAGTGCTTGCGTAACCCGTGTTTTTGGACGCATGGCACCATGGCGGTCACCTCGCCCCAGAGACAGCAAAAGTGGCCATCAATTGTTGCAGCCCCAGCGCCTGCGACGACAACTCCTCCGCTGTCGCGGCAAGCTCCTCGGCGGCGCTGGCATTCTGCTGTGTGATCTGGTTCAACTGCGTCATCGCAGAGCCGATCTGCCCCACGCCCACGTTCTGCTCCTGTGACGCCAAGGCAATCTCGCTCACGAGATCCGCCGTCTGACGCGTGGCGGGCACCAGCTCGGCCAGAATCTTCCCTGCCTGCTCGGCCAGCAGCATACGGTCCGCCGCAAGCTGGCCGATTTCCTGCGCGGCCACTTGGCTGCGCTCAGCCAGTTTTCGCACCTCTGCGGCCACCACGGCAAAGCCCTTGCCGTGCTCCCCGGCACGCGCAGCCTCGATGGCGGCGTTGAGCGCCAGCAGGTTGGTCTGGTAGGCAATGTCGTCGATGATCCCGATCTTGCCCACGATCTCCTTCATCGCACGCACGGTCTCGCTGACTGCATCGCCACCCTCGGTGGCCTTCTGCAAGCCCTCAGCCGAAATGCCGTTGGCCGATTGGGCATTGCCGGTGTTGCGGCCGATGGATGCCGTCATCTCCTCGACGGAGGCCGTGGTCTGCTCGACAGACGCCGCCTGTTCGCTGGATGCCTGGGACAAGGACTGCGCAGTGGACGAAACCTGTGCCGTGGCGCCCGCGATAGTGTTGGCCGTCGTGGTCACATCGGTCATCGTTTGTTCCAGCCGACTCACTGTGTTGTTCACAGCGTCTCGCAAACCGGCGAAAGCCCCGTGGTATTCCCCGTCCATGCGAGAGGTCAGGTCGCCGTGTTCCAGCCTGCGCATCACGGCCAGGACGTCGTCCAGGCCCTGTTGGCCGCTCGCGGCAATCCGGTTCAAACCCTCGGCCACCTGCAGAAAGAAACCCTTCTTGCCTGCCGGATCGACGCGGCGGGTGAAGTCCCCGTTCGCTGCCGCGTCCACCATGCTGGCCAGTTCGCGCTCGGCAGCGACTTCGGCTGTGCGGTCCACCCACTCCACCACAATGCCGGTGCGCTCGCCGCGCGCATCACGGATTGGGTTCGCGATGATCTGCAGCGTCATCTCGCCTATGGGGATGTTGGCCTCCAGAACGTTGTTCAGGTTGGCCAGCAGACCGCGCTGGTGCGCAGGGTTGCGATGGAAGCGGTCGATGTTCTCGCCCACGATACGGCTCGGGTCAAAGTCCGGAATCACCTTGCGCAAATGCGGCGCCGCCCTGTGCAGCAGAGCCAACGCAGACTGGTTGGCGTAGAAGATGTGCCCGTTGGTGTCCGCCATCATGAGGTTCACGGGCGTACAGTCCAGGGCGGTCTTGATGCGCAAGGCCTCACCGGCCTTGCCCTCGCAAACGGTCAGGTAGTCCGCCATGCGCTTCATCGCGCCCAGGAGGCTCTTGTGATCGCCGGGCCGGGTGTTGATCTGGATGTCGAACTGGCCTTTTGCTATGGCGTCGGCAACGCTTGCGGCCACACTGGGCTCGCCGCCCAATTGACGAAACACAGATCTGGCCAATCCAGCCGCAGCGGCCAAGCTCAGGCCGATGGAGCACAGCCCACAGGCGGCCAGAAGCCACAGCGTCACGCGCGCGTCACCCAAGGTGGCTGCAGCCATTCGCTCGGCGTTGGCCAGTTGCTCGGCGCGGAAGTCCCCCAACGTGCGCGCCAAGGCATCGCTGGCGGCATCGAACTGCCGCATCTTGACGTTGCCGGCCTCGGTGCCCTGGAGCAGGTAGGTTTCAGCCATGTCACGCCCGGCGGCGTCGAAACGTCGGAAATCATTCTCCACCCTGGCCAAGCGCTCCAGACCGGTGACGTTGCCGTCGCGCTCAAACGCTACACGGAACTTTGCCGCGTTGGCCAGGAAGCCATCCACCGCTTGCCGTGCGCCTTCGTAGGCACGCCGCTCGCGCGTAGCGGCAACGTCGGTGAAGTACTGCTGAACGTCAACGCGCTGGACGTTCATGTCGTCCGCCGCCATCACGAACGGAAGCGTGACATCCTTGATCTCCCGAGTGCCGTCAAACAGCCTGAAAACGCTCCAACCCAGCAGTGCCAGCCCGAAGATGGTTGACAGAAGCACCATGCCAAAGGCCACTACCAGCCTTTGCTTGATACTCATCTGTGAAATGTGAACATCAGGACCGCCACGCGCAGAGTCCAAGGTTAGTGTCATGTTCGTTCCCGTTGATGAAGTTTGGTTTACGTCACCTTTAGGATGCGCACAAACACCGCTTGGCGTAATCGTCCACGCCTGATTCTTCCGTCAGGCAACAGGCAGCAGATGTAAGAATTTCCCTACTTTTTGGCGCAATTCATGACTGGAGTTGCAACTGCGCACTTTCCCCTGTGTTGAACTGGGTCAACACCTCCAGCAGGCGCCTCGACTCCATGGACAGGCTCTCGGCAGCCGCGGCACTCTGCTCCACCAGGGCCGCGTTCTGCTGCGTCATCTGGTCCAGCTGGTTCACCGCCGTGTTCACCTGCGCTATCCCGTCGCTCTGCTCCCCAGCCGCCGCCGTGATCTCGCCAATGATGTCCGTCACCCGCTGCACGCTCTCCACGATCTCGCGCATCGTCGTGCCCGCGTCTTGCACCAGGCGGCTGCCGCTTTGCACCTTCTCCACGCTGGTGTTGATCAACTCCTTGATCTCCTTGGCCGCCTGCGCGCTGCGCTGTGCCAGCGTACGCACCTCGCCCGCCACCACAGCAAAGCCCCTGCCCTGCTCGCCCGCGCGCGCAGCCTCCACCGCCGCGTTCAACGCCAGTATGTTGGTCTGGAACGCAATGCCGTCGATCACGCTGATGATGTCGCTGATCTTCTGGCTGCTGTGGTTGATCTCGTCCATCGTCGTGACCACCTGCCCCACCACCGAGCCGCCACGCTGCGCCACTTCCGCCGCGCTGGAGGCCAACTGGTTGGCCTGACGCGCCGCGTCCGCCGTCTGGCGAACCGTGGAGGTCAGCTCCTCCATGCTCGACGCCGTCTCCTCCAGGTTGCTCGCCGCCTGCTCGGTGCGTGCGCTCAGGTCCTTGTTGCCCAGCGAAACTTCCATTCCGGCATGGTCGATGGTGGACGCCGTGTGGCGTATGGCCAGCAGGCTTTGCACCCACTGCACTCGCGCATCTTCCAGTGACGCGATGACCTGCCCCACCTCATCGGAGCGGCGTGCGTCAAACGGCTGCGACAAGTTTCTGCGCGACAACGTTTCTGCCGCGTGTATGGCCTGCTTCAACGGTACAGTGACGAGCCTGCGCAACCCGATGACCACCACAATACCGCCACCGGCCAAACCAGCCAGGACGATGACGGCGAGCCAGGCCATATCCTTGCGCGACTGCGCCATCGTGTCAGCCTCGGACTCGGCATCCAGCATCACCCAGTTCCAGGCTGGCGCATGGCTCCACGCCACGTTAAGGTCGTCGCCGGTCAAACCGGTCAACGGGAGGGTCATCTCATGCAGGATGCCTTGCGTCTGTCCGGCCTTGATCTGTTCGCGCCACTGCTCCAACACAGGGTCGTCTTTCGCCACGCTCTGCGCCCCTTCCGGCCCGAAGACGGCGCCCGTGTTGAGGTCCACCGCAGCCACGCGGTTGGTCTTGGTGGTGTGCAACGCCAGAGATTCGCGCAACCCCTGCAGCTGAGAGGTCATGTCGTAGCCAATGAACAGTATGGCGATGGTCTTGCCATCGCGGACCACGGGCAGGTACTTGGTCATGTAGGTGGTGCCGAACAACACCGCCCGACCCACATAAGTCTCCCCTTTGAGCATCAAGGGGTATGCAGGGTGCTTGCGGTCCAGCAGCGTTCCCACCGCACGCGAGCCGTCCTGCTTCTTCAAACTCGTGGTGATGCGCTTGAAATCGTCACCCTCACGCATGAAGACCGTGGCCACACCGCCGGTTTGCTCATGAAAGCGATCCACTGCGGCGTTGTTACCCGCCAGATCTGCGCCATCGAACAGCAGGCGCGGTGAACCTGAAGACTCGTCCAGCTGTAGTTTGGCTTCTGGCAAATGGTCCTGAAACAACGGAAAGGATTGGTCTGCAGCCCGACGTCCGGCCTGGTCGACCTGTCCGATGATCGCGGCGAGTGTGGCAGCGCTGCGCTGCTTTTCTTCCAGCGCAGCCTCTCTCTCGGTGCGGTACATAGTCCAAGAAAAGACGGCCATGGCCACCATCAAGAACAGCGCAACACCAAACAGCAGCCAGGCCAGGCGTGCGGCTATGCCAATGGTTGCGCGAGTCCCCCGCGCGGGTCGGCTTTGATTCATAGTTGTCACCAATGTGTTGGTAGGGGAAATTAGGCTTTGTTGCTTTTAGGATGCACAAGAGCCCCCCCTGAGCGCAATCGTCTTTGCCTGAGTTTTTTGTCAGCAGGCAAGCAATCGATATAGGATTCGCCCTACATATCTGCCAAAACCGGAAACCAGGTGTTCGACAATCGCTCGAACTCCGACACGGGCATGGGCTTGCCATAGAGATAGCCCTGGGCCACATGGCAGCCATGCGCCTTCAGAAACTCGGCCTGCTCAAGCGTTTCCACACCCTCTGCCACCACCTGCTGGCCCAAACAGCGTGCAATGGACAATATGGCCTTGACCAGCTCAGCGCGATAGGTATCCGTTGCAATGCTGCTGATAAATGAGCGATCAATCTTCAGCGTCGCAATCGGGAAGCGCGCCAGATAACTCAATGCCGAGTAGCCAGTGCCGAAGTCGTCGATGGCAATGGAGATTCCCTTGGCCCTGAAGCTGTTCAACACCTCCAGTACCTCGTTTTCCTCGGCCAGCAACAGACTCTCGGTGATTTCGAGTTCTATCCATTCCGGCCTGCAGGCACTTTCCTCCAGTGCGCGGAAAACCATGCCGGCCAAGTCTGCCCCCTGAAACTGGCGAGGTGACAGATTGATGGCCACCTTGTGAAGCGGCTTGCCCTCGCCATTCCAGCGGCTCGCAGTGCGACACGCCTCGCGCAATACCCACTCACCGATCTCCACGATCAGTCCGCTGTCCTCGGCAATACCGATGAACGCGTTTGGAGGCACCATGCCGCGCTCGGGGTGTCGCCAACGCAAGAGCGCTTCGGAGCCGGTCAGCTCACCATCGCTCAGACTCACCTTCGGCTGATAGAACAACTCCAATTCCTCACGCTCAAGGGCCCGGCGCAGATCGGACTCCAGCACCAAACGCTCGTGCGAGCTTTCCGTGAGGTCACGGGAATAGAAACGGAAGTTGTTGCGGCCTGAACGCTTGGCGAAATACATTGCCGAATCGGCGTACTTCAGCAGGTCATCCGCCTCCGTGCTGTCGCCCGGATACAGCGCGATACCTATGCTGCAAGAAACAAAGACTTCCTTACCCGCCAACTGGAAGGGCTTCTGAAATACCGCCAATACCTTGCTGGCAATGCGCCCCAGATCGTCGCCAGAACGCACCTCAGGCAGCAGAATGGCAAACTCGTCGCCGCCCAACCGCGCCACCGTGTCGTAGGCACGCACACAGGTGCTCAGCCGCGCCGCTGTCTCGCGCAGCAGTTCATCTCCCGCAGGGTGGCCCAGCGTGTCGTTCACCGCCTTGAAACGGTCCATGTCCATCATCATCAACCCAGCCTGCTGACCATGCCAGGCAGCATCGGTGATCATCTGACGCAAACGGTCGTTGAACAGCGCGCGGTTAGGCAGCGAGGTCAGTGGATCGTAGAACGCCATCTGGTGGATCTTGTACCGGAAGGCGTTCAGCTCTGTGATATCCCTGCCGACCGACAAGACACTGCTCACCTCACCCTGCGCGTCGAACTCAGGCGTCAGGCTGATCAGGCTGCACATCTCTCGCCCTGTCCGGTCGGTCCATTTCGACTCGAATTCCGTTCCCCGGCCCTCGGCAAACACCTCGGCAAGCTTGTTTTCGTATATCGCCGCGTTGGGGCCACCTGGACACTCCGTGGGAGTACGGCCTATCAATGCGTCTGCGCCCCCCTTGACCAACGCGGCGAATGCCGGGTTGACATAAAGGCGCCGCAGGTCACGTCCATAGCGGGCCACCTTGTCTACGGAGTTTTCAACCAGTGTTCGGAACTCCTGCTCTCGCTTCGCCAACGCCTGCTCCAGTTGCTTGCGCTCGGTCACGTCACGGATGGCTGCGCATACAGTACCGATGGCATCGTCCACTTTTGGCAAACGCGCCAGGCAGACATCGATGAAGAATTCGCTGCCGTCTTTGCGGCAACCGCGGAGACTGCTGGCACCACCCCCCATGGGCCTGCCCGGCGCGCCCGACTCAATGAAGCCAGAACGCAGCGCTTCATGCGAGCCTCGCCTGTCGAATGGCACCAGCAGCTCGATGGGCTGGCCGGTCAGTTCACCATCTTCGTAGCCGAACATCCGGCAAAGCTGTGTATTCACGAGCCGGATCAAACCCTGCCCGTCCACTACGACCATGCCATCTGGGGCCGATTGCAGAATGCCCCGGTACCAAGCCTCGGTCCGCATCAACTGCTCTTTTGATGCCTCCAACTCCACAGCCTGCTCTTCCAGCGTGCGGGCATCCTCTTCCAGACGGGCATGCAGTTCGACGATGCGGTCGTACCGCTCCTGCAACATGGTCTGCGCCTGCTTGTGCTCGGTGATGTCACGCACGAAGGCCAGCACACCCCAGGGCGTTTTTTCATCATCGCACAGCGGAACTTTTGTGGCATGGAACGTGCGCACCTCCCCGTCAACGGCAATGGCGTGGTCCGGAATTACCAGTTCACTATTGCTGCCCAGCACCAACTCGTCATCTCCCCAGAAGCCGCGAATACCCTTGGCGGGATTGCCCTTCACCTGTTCTTCAGGGAAACCCAGCTCCAGCCCGTCTTTGCCGATGAAGTCCTCCGGAGGAATTTTCAGGGCAGCCGCGTAGCTTTTGTTGACCAACTGGTAGCGGTGATGGCGGTCCTTGACGAAGATCCAGTCGGGTGTGGCGTCGATCACCGTGCGCATCAAGCGCTCAGAACGCCGCAGAGACTCCTCGATGCGCTTGACCTCGGTCATGTCACGCCCGATACCCAGCACCCCGACGACCTCCCCTGCATCGTTTCGCTCCGCCACCAGCTTCACCTCATGGAAGGCCATTTGGCCATCCCCGGTCTGTAGAGCCAGCGGCACGATGACGGTTCCGCCTTCACTTGAAACCAGCTTCTCAACGGCAGTTTGCAGGGGCTCAAAGCGTCCATCAGTGAACGCCTCCGATGGGCGCTGCCCGACAATTTGATCGAGTCGCTTGCCCAATAGATGTTCCAGCGCCCGGTTGAGGTAAACGTAACGACCATCCTTGTCCCATCGCACCACGTTGTCCGGCATGTTCTCTGCCAAGGTGCGGAACACGCGTTCGCGTGCAGCCAGCTCGGTCTCCAGCCGCTTGCGCGCCGTGATGTTGCGCGCCACGCCCAGCACACCCAGCAGTTGTCCGTCGCTGCTCCTCACTGGCGTTTTGCAGGTTTCCATCAAGGCCTGCTCACCGTTATCGGCAAAGGTCCACCATTCTTCGTTGACCAGAACCTGCCCCGCCTCCAACGCGGACCGGTCCTTGTTGCGGTAGAACTCGGCCTCCTCGGGCGGGAAGAAGTCGAAGTCGTCCTTGCCAATGATTTCTTCTACCGGCATGTTGAACAGGCGCGCGACGCCTTGGTTGCACACCACGAACGCGCCCTCGGCATCCTTCATCCACACCGGGTCAGGTATGCCTTGCACCACGTTGTGCAACAGCGCATTCGACGCGGCTAATGCCGCCTCTGCCAGTTTGCGTCCGGTGATGTCACGGCCAATGCACAGGACGCTTTGCACCGAGCCCTCAGGCGAAAACTCAGGCACCATGGAGCAGTGATAAGTGAGTTGCTGTCCATCCAAACCCGTGAACTGCAACTCCAGCTCGGCATGGCTGCCCGTCTCAAGCGTGCGATGGATGATGCGCTGAACCTCTTGCGCATTCGAGCCCTGGACAGGCATGGCCTCGGACGGCAACAGTCCATACAACTGCTGGAGCGGCTTGCCGGTGAGCCGTTCCACTGTGGGGTTGACGTAAGTGCAGCGGCATGTCTGGTCATAGCGGAAAATCGGATCTGGCGCGTTCTGAGCCAGCATCCGGTATTCCTCTTCACTGCGGCTCAGTCTTTCGAAATAGACCTTTTGCTCGTTGAACAGACGGCGGTTCTCGCCGTCCAGCAAGAACGAGCGAGTCATCATCTGATTCATCTTGCGCAGCAGCGGGGTCAGCATCGCCAGGTACAGCAGCGAGGCCACGCCCATGATGAGATGGATGCCAGAGTCCTGCTGAAACAGCCAGACGCACATCGGCAGCAACGTCGCCGTCTCGAAGATCAAGGCGACAGACAACACGGTAGCGCGAGCCACTCCACCGTAGGCAGTCACCCCCGCTATGGCAAAAACCAGCAACAAAACGGCGTCGTTGGCAATGGCGTCGAAGAGGAAGAATGGGATGCTCCAGCACACGCCTACCGCTGCGGCAGCGAGCCAGAAGCCGATCAACCAGCGGCCATATTGAGCTGCACCGCTGTCGCGGTGTTTGCGGTAATAGCGGGAATAGACCTCATGCCCAGACTGCACAACCCAGACGGCGAGCAACCATGCCAGCAAACCCTCATGCGGCAGGTAGCTCCACAAACCGAAGACGACGAGCGATGAGAGCAGCAAACTGGCTCGGAACGAACTTGTATTGGCCTGGCTGAACCGGTCCAGGAACTCAACACGAAGCTGCCCTGTGCCAGAGCCTGAAGCCACACCGTCGGTCACCGGCTTGATGCTTTCCACATCGTCTCCTCAGGCCATCACGTCCTGCTGCATGGCCGAGACGACGGCGACTTCGTCAAGTGAGAGGATGCGGTTGA
>CAMLOF010000026.1 GCA_946481585.1 uncultured Macromonas sp.
ACGGCGTGATCCACAGCTGGCTGAACCGCCTGCTGCTGCCCGACACCGTGGGCACTGGCGGCGACTCGCACACCCGTTTCCCCATCGGTATTTCCTTCCCCGCTGGCTCTGGCCTGGTGGCCTTCGGTGCCGCCACGGGCGTGATGCCGCTGGACATGCCTGAGTCGGTGCTGGTGCGCTTCAAGGGCCAGATGCAGCCTGGCGTCACCCTGCGTGACCTGGTGCATGCCATTCCCCTGTACGCCATCAAGGCTGGCTTGCTGACCGTGGCCAAGGCGGGCAAGAAGAACATCTTCTCGGGCCGTATCCTGGAAATCGAAGGTCTGCCTGACCTGAAGGTGGAGCAGGCGTTTGAGCTGTCTGATGCGTCGGCCGAGCGTTCCGCTTCGGGCTGCACCATCAAGCTCAATCCCGAGCCGATCAAGGAATACCTCACCAGCAACATCGTGCTGATGAAGAACATGATCGCCGATGGTTACCAGGACAAGCGCACGCTGGAACGCCGCATCAAGGCCGTGGAAGCCTGGCTGGCCAAGCCGGACCTGCTGGAAGCCGACAAGGACGCCGAATACGCTGCCGTGATCGAGATCGATCTGAACGAGATCAAGGAACCTATCGTCTGCTGCCCGAACGACCCGGACGACGCCAAGTTCCTGTCCGAAGTGGCTGGTACCAAGATCGATGAAGCCTTCATCGGTTCCTGCATGACCAACATCGGCCACTTCCGCGCAGCATCCAAGGTGCTGGGCGGCGCGCGTGACATCCCGGTCAAGCTGTGGGTGGCCCCGCCGACCAAGATGGACGAGACCGAACTGATCAAGGAAGGCCATTACGCCAACTTCGGCGCAGCCGGTGCCCGCACCGAGATGCCGGGCTGCTCGCTGTGCATGGGCAACCAGGCGCAGGTGCGTGAGGGTGCAACCGTGGTTTCCACCTCGACCCGCAACTTCCCGAACCGCCTGGGCAAGAACACCAATGTGTTCCTGACCAGCGCGGAACTGGCAGCGGTGTGCTCCAAGCTGGGTCGCATTCCGACCGTGGCCGAGTACCAGGAGGCCGTGGGCATCATCAACAAGGACGCTGCCAACGTCTACAAGTACATGAACTTCGACCAGATCGAAGAGTACGCTGAGACCGCCAAGGGCGTGACGGTTTGATGCCGACATTGACCTGAAACAAAAAACGGCCCTTCGGGGCCGTTTTTTGTTGACCATGCATGGCTTGAAAGGCAGGGCTTCAATCGTCTGCTCCTCTTTTTGGATGACCGTGTCACTCAGCTGTCCCGTTTGGTGACAGGTGTGCTATTGCGGAACGGTGTGATGGGCGCTTTGCTTGTTGCTTGTTGGAAAAATCAATACAAATCAATAGCTTGCGATTTCATGCGTGCCTGGCACGGCAATTGATCTGTGGTATGTGCCGAACCGGCAGTTTCCATCCCACGTTCAACAGAGGAAGACAGCATGATTTACGCAGCACCGGGCGCAGCAGGCGCCAAGATTGCCTACAAAGCCCAATACGACAACTTCATCGGCGGCAAGTGGACGCCGCCGGTCGATGGCCAGTACTTCGACGTGGTCACGCCGATCAACGGTAAGGCATACACCAAGGCTGCCCGCTCCGGCGCCAAGGACGTTGAACTGGCGCTGGACGCCGCCCATGCCGCTGCCGATGCCTGGGGCAAGACATCGCCCACCGAGCGAGCCAACACGCTGCTGAAGATCGCCGACCGCATCGAGCAGAACCTGGAGCTGCTGGCCTACGCCGAAACCGTGGACAACGGCAAGCCCATCCGCGAGACGCTGGCCGCCGACATCCCGCTGGCGGTGGACCACTTCCGCTACTTTGCGGGTTGCGTGCGTGCGCAGGAGGGCAGCATCGGCGAGATCGACGACCAGACCATGGCCTACCACATTCACGAGCCGCTGGGCGTGGTCGGGCAGATCATTCCCTGGAACTTCCCCATCCTGATGGCCGCGTGGAAGCTGGCGCCTGCGCTGGGTGCTGGCAACTGCGTGGTGCTCAAGCCTGCCGAGTCCACACCCATCTCCATTCTGGTGCTGGTCGGTCTGATTGCCGACCTGCTGCCGCCCGGCGTGCTCAACGTGGTCAACGGCTTTGGGCGCGAGGCTGGCATGCCGCTGGCCACCAGCAAGCGCATCGCCAAGATCGCCTTCACCGGTTCCACCAGCACGGGCCGCGTGATTGCCCAGGCTGCCGCCAACAACCTCATTCCCGCCACGCTGGAGTTGGGGGGCAAGTCGCCCAACATCTTCTTTGCCGACGTGATGGACAAGGACGATGCCTTCCTCGACAAGGCGATCGAAGGCTTGGTGTTGTTCGCCTTCAACCAGGGCGAGGTGTGCACCTGCCCCAGCCGCGCGCTGATCCACGAAAGCATCTACGACCGCTTCATGGAGCGCGCCCTGAAGCGCGTGGCTGCCATCAAACACGGCAACCCGCTCGACACCGAGACGATGATGGGTGCGCAGGCCAGCAAGGAGCAGCTCACCAAGATCCTGTCGTACCTGGACCTGGGCCAGCAAGAGGGCGCACAGTTGCTGTGCGGCGGCAAACAGGCCAAGTTCGGCAATGACCTGGACGGCGGCTACTACGTGCAGCCCACCTTGTTCAAGGGGCACAACAAGATGCGCATCTTCCAGGAGGAAATCTTCGGCCCTGTGCTGGCGGTGACCACCTTCAAGGACGAAGCCGAGGCCCTTGCCATTGCCAACGACACGCTGTACGGGTTGGGCGCAGGCGTGTGGAGCCGCAACGGCAACGTGGCCTACCGCATGGGCCGCGCCATCAAGGCTGGCCGCGTGTGGACCAACTGCTACCACGCCTACCCCGCACACGCTGCCTTCGGTGGTTACAAGGAGTCGGGCATTGGCCGCGAAACCCACAAGATGATGCTGGACCACTACCAGCAGACCAAGAACCTGCTGGTGAGCTACAGCGAAAACAAGCTGGGTTTCTTCTGATCCTCGCAAGGTTTGGGACTGCAAGGGGGAGGCGGGTGACCGCTTCCCCTTTTTTGGCTTTCAGAACAAGGAGACAGACATGGTTGAAAAAGTCGTGGCGACACCGTCAGCGGTGGACCTGATTGAGCGCCTCAAGGCCAAGCACGGCCCCGGCCTGATGTTTCACCAGAGCGGGGGCTGCTGTGACAACAGTGCCGCCAACTGCTACCTGCTGGGTGAACTCACCATCGGGGGCGGGGATGTCTATCTGGGCGACATTGGCGGCTGCCCTTTCTACATTGGCAAGGCCCAGTACGAATACTGGCGCCACACGCAGCTCATCATCGACGTGATTGAGGGCACGGGTGGCACTTTTTCGCTGGAAGGTCCCGAGGGCAAAGCCTTCCACACAAGGTCCCGCGTCTTCACGCCTGCGGAGCTGGCAGAACTGGGCTTTTCCGACACACCCTGATTGACAAGCGCCAGGGCTGGCAACGCGGCATTCAGCCCTGGTTACACTGCGTCAAAACCACCGGCCTGGTGGCACTGTTGTCCCGCCTGGAGCACATCGTTGACGTCTGACGACTTCTATCGGTCGCTACCCGCTTTGCCCGCATTCGAGGCAGCGATGAATGTCGATCTCCACGCTGACCTGCCGGACGATTGGTGGGTCGTTGTTGCGGACGTGGTGGATTCAACCCGAGCCATTGCGGCGGGTGACTACAAGCAGGTCAACACCGTAGGGGTGGCCTGCATAGCAGCGGTGGTCAACGTTGACCGCACTGTGGCCATTCCCTACCTGTTTGGCGGTGACGGGGCCATGTTGGCTGTGCCGGAGCGTTTGAAAGCCGCCGCTGCATCTGCGTTGCGTGGTGCGCAGCGCCTGGCCGCTCAGAGCTTTGGCCTGGATTTGCGTGCAGGCATGGTGCGCACGTCTGCCTTGCGCAGCCAGGGGCATTGGGTGCGGCTGGCCAAAGTCGCTTTGTCCGAGCAGGTCAGCCTGCCAGTGTTTTCGGGGCGCGGCTGGGAAGAGGCCGAGCGCCTGCTCAAGGCTGGTGACGGTGCGGTGTTCGAGTGCATTCACGCCGCAGACGAGCCCGCCGAGGCAGACTTCAACGGGTTCGAGTGCCGCTGGCAGCATGTGCCCAGCGTCAGAGGGCACAAGCTCTCGCTCATTGTTGCCGCAACTTCCACCGACGCGACCATCAACCAGGCAACGTACCGCCGCGTGCTGGCCGCGCTGCAAGAGCGGGTGGGGGACACCGAACAGCACCACCCGCTTCGTGTTGATCAGCTCAATCTCACGTTCCGCTCGGGCCTGTTGGCCAACGAAAGCCGGGTGCGTACCCACGGGCAGGGCTGGCTGGCGCGATGGCGCTACATACTGCGACTCTACGGATTGAACCTGGCGGGCAAGTGGTTGTTCTGGCGCCGCGCTGGTGACCCCGCAGACCGTTGGGGCCGTTACCGTGCAGATCTGGTGCGCCAGACGGACCACCGCAAGTTCGACGGCGCCCTGCGCACGGTGCTGGACGTGAGCGATGAGCAGGAAGTGCTGCTGCGGGACTGGCTGGAGTCAGAAAGGCGGGGCGGCAGTCTGGTGTATGGCATGCACCGCTCCAACGAGGCGCTCATTACCTGCCTGGTGGAGTCTTACGACGGCAAACACATGCACTTTGTCGATGGCAGCGACGGGGGCTACGCCCTGGCCGCGCGTCAATTGAAGGCGCAGTTGGCGGCATGGCAGCCAACCGCCTGACCCCCTGCCAGGCAAGGGCATTTTCGGCAGGCAATTCGGAAACGGCGGACAATACGCGCCATGAAATCCCCAGAACTGCTGCTGCCCGCCGGTTCGCTGGACAAGATGCGGGCCGCCTACGACTTCGGCGCTGACGCCGTCTATGCCGGTCAACCGCGCTATTCCCTGCGCGCGCGCAACAACGAATTCCGCCTGGAGCAACTCGCCCAGGGCATCCAGGAAGCCCACGCGCGCGGCAAGAAGCTCTTCGTCACCAGCAACCTCATCGCCCACAACGACAAGGTGCGCACCTACCTGCGTGACATCGAGCCCATCATCGAGCTCAAGCCCGACGCGCTGATCATGGCCGACCCCGGCCTGATCATGCAGGTTCGCGAGAAGTGGCCCGAGGTGCCGATCCACCTGTCCGTTCAGGCCAACACCACCAACTGGGCCACGGTGAAATTCTGGCAGAAGGTGGGCGTCACGCGCATCATCCTTTCCCGCGAACTCAGCCTGGACGAGGTCGAGGCCATTCGCAACGAATGTCCGGACATGGAGCTGGAGGTGTTTGTGCACGGCGCGCTGTGCATTGCATACTCTGGGCGTTGCCTGCTCAGCGGTTACTTCAACCGGCGCGACCCCAACCAGGGCACCTGCACCAACGCCTGCCGTTGGGAATACGGTACCCAGGCAGCCACCGAAGACGCCGTGACCGGCGAAGCCGTGCCGGCGGAGCGCATGGGTTCGGACTTCAACTTTGCCGAAGCGCGCACCGAGGCCGAAACCGCCTTCTCCACATGTGGCAGCGGCCAGCGCCACCCGGCGGCCGACCGTGTCTACCTGATCGAGGAAAAGGGCCGCCCTGGTGAACTCATGCCCATCATGGAAGACGAGCACGGCACCTACATCATGAACAGCAAGGACCTGCGTGCCGTGGAGCACGTGGAGCGGCTGTGCAAGATCGGGATCGATTCCCTCAAGATCGAGGGCCGCACCAAGAGCTTGTACTACGTGGCGCGCACGGCGCAGGTGTACCGTCGCGCCATCGACGACGCCATGGCGGGCCGCCCCTTCAACCCGGAACTGCTGATGGAGCTGGAAGGCCTGGCCAACCGCGGCTACACCGGCGGCCTGCTGGAGCGCCGCCCGGCGCAGGATTACCAGAACTACATCAGCGGCCATTCCGAACTGCACCGCAGCCACTTTGTGGGCGAGGTGCGCGGCGTGCGCGCCGACGGCTGGGCCGAGGTCGAAACCAAGAACCGCTTCTCCGTGGGTGACCGTATCGAAGTGATCCACCCCAGCGGCAACCGCATCGTTCAGCTTGATGCGATGCAAAACCTGGACGGCCAGCCTGTGCAGGTGGCGCAGGGCAGCCCGGTGCGCGTGTTCGTGCCGCTGGGCGGGCCGGTGGAGGGCGCCTTGCTGGCGCGTTTGCTGGAGCCCGTGGCTGCTTGAGTAAAAAACGGGCTGTTCTGCAGCCCGTTTTTTATTGGCGTTGCGCGCGGTCAGAGCGTCGCGAACACCTCGCGTGCGGCTGCCACAGTGGCCTGCACGTCAGCTTCGGAGTGCGCTGCGCTCACAAAGCCAGCTTCGTACAGTGCGGGTGCGAAGTACACGCCGCGGTCCAGCATGCCGTGGAAGAACTTGTTGAAGCGCGGACCGTCGGTAGTCATCACCGTCGCGTAGTTCTGCGGCAGTGTGTCCATCAGGAAAAAGCCGAACATGCCGCCCTGGCTGTCGCCACAGAAGGGTACGCCGGCGTCCTTGGCAGCCTGGGTCAGGCCCTGCACCAGACTTTGGGTGCGGGCGGTGAGTGCATCAAAGAAGCCCGGTTTCTGGATCTCGCGCAACGTGGCCAGGCCGCAGGCAGTGGCCACCGGGTTGCCGCTCAGCGTACCTGCCTGGTACACCGCACCCAGCGGTGCCAACTGCTCCATCACCGCGCGCTTGGCGCCGAAAGCTGCCAGCGGCATGCCGCCGCCGATCACCTTGCCCATCACCGTCATGTCGGGCTCGAAACCCGGGATCAACTTGGCATACACGCTCTGGGCACAACCCAGCGCCACGCGGAAGCCCGTCATCACCTCGTCAAAGGCCAGCAGGGCGCCGTGCTGGGTGCACAGCTCGCGGCAGCGCTTCATGAAAGGCACGCTGGCACGCACGAAGTTCATGTTGCCCGCAATGGGCTCGATGATCAGGCAGGCGATGTCGTCGCCGTGCTGCTTGAATGCAGCTTCCAGCTGCTCGATGTTGTTGTACTCGAGCACCAGGGTGTGCTGCACCACCTCGGGCGGCACGCCTGCGCTGGTGGGGTTGCCAAAGGTGGCCAGGCCAGAGCCTGCCTTGACCAGCAGCGCATCGGCATGCCCGTGGTAGCAGCCTTCGAACTTGATGATCTTCTTGCGGCCGGTGGCCCCGCGCGCCAGGCGGATGGTGCTCATGCCCGCCTCGGTGCCCGAGCTGACGAGGCGCACCATGTCGATGCTCGGCACGAGCTTGACGATTTCTTCCGCCAGTTCCACTTCGCGTTCGGTGGGCGCGCCGTAGCTGAAGCCCTCCAGCACAGCCTTCTGCACGGCCTCCAGCACGGCGGGGTGGCCGTGGCCCAGGATCATCGGCCCCCAGGAGCCGATGTAGTCGATGTAGCGCTGGTCGTTGGCGTCCCAAAAATACGCGCCCTGGGCGCGTTGCACGAAGCGCGGCGTGCCACCCACGGCCTTGAAGGCACGCACGGGGGAGTTCACGCCACCGGGGATGAGCGCCTTGGCGCGGTCGAACAGGGTCTGGTTGCGGTCTGTCATGGTGTTGCTATTGGATCGTTGCCGGGAGGGGCGATTCAGTGTGAGGTGTCACCCAGGGGGAAGGGGGCCAAACCTTCGGTTGACGGAGGCTCCTCGTCGTCGGATTCTTCGTGTGCCCAAAAAAGCCGGTCTGGCACGGCGTGGCCCATGCCTGGCTGAAAACCAGCGTCCAGGCATTGGTCAAGGTAGGTCAAGGCGTCGGCCACAGCGCTCTGCAGGTCGGCACCACCGCCCAGCAGGGCGCACAGCGTGGCAGAGAGCGTGTCCCCCGCGCCTGTGAACGTGGCTTCAAAGCGTTCGTAGCGGGCGGTGGCCAGCACCGTTTCAGGCGAAGCCAGGTGGCTTTCCAGGTACTGGTCGGGTGCGTTGAAACCCGTGACCAGTGTGTACGGTACGCCATGCTCGGCGGCGGCACGGGCTACGTCGCGTGGGCCCGGCGGGCGGTCTTCCGGCCAATCGGGCAGCAGCCAGCGGCACAGTGTGCTGTGGTTGCCTACCAGCACTGTGGCCTGGGGCAGCAGCAGTTCCGCATAGGCGTCAAGGTAGTTTTCCAGGTCCACCTCGTCCCACCATGCCAGGTTGGGCATGTAGGCAATCACGGGCGCGTCGCTGTAGTCCGACAGGATTTCGGCGATGGTGCTGAGGTTTTCCGCGCTGCCCGCGAAGCCGACCTTGAAGGCCTGCACGCTCATGTCTTCCAGGGCGCAGCGCGCCTGGTCGTCCACGACATCCTCGTCCAGCGCAACATGGTGGTGGATGCTGCGTGTGTCGCGCACATAGGTGCCTGTGGCCACGGCCAGCACGTGGCAAGAGGCGCTGCTCATCGCCGTCAGGTCTGCTGCCAGGCCGCCAGCGCCGCTGGGGTCGTTGGCGTTGAAGCTCATCACACAGGGCAGCGATGCCAGGGCGTCGTCGCCAGCGGCGGGCGCGCCCGGAGGCGGCAAGTCAAAAGAAGGGGTCATTCGCAGGATGGGCCGTGGCGGCCCCGATACAATGAACCCATTCTAAGACAAGCGTTTTTTCCAAGATGAGTGCAAGCAAGACCTGGATGTGCCTGATTTGTGGCTGGATCTACGATGAAGAGGCTGGTGCCCCTGACCATGGCATTGCGCCCGGTACCAAGTGGGAGGACGTTCCCATGAACTGGACCTGCCCCGAGTGCGGTGCCCGCAAGGAAGACTTCGAGATGGTCCAGCTCTGACGGAGCGGGCCCCGTAACAAACCACAAGCCAGGAGGCGCAGCGCGATGGGTGACGAAAACACGGTTCCGCTGAAGATTCTGGTGGTTGACGACAGTCAGACCGTGCGCCGCAGCGCGCAGCTGTTCTTGCAGCAGGGCGGGCACGAGGTGCTCTTGGCCGAAGACGGGTTCGATGCCTTGGCCAAGATCCATGATTTCGCTCCCGATCTCGTGTTTTGCGACATCCTCATGCCGCGTCTGGATGGTTACCAGACCTGCGCCATCATCAAGCGCAACCCCCACCATGCGCATGTGCCTGTCGTGATGCTCTCGTCCAAAGACGGTGTGTTCGACATCGCTCGTGGCCGCATGGCAGGCTCCCAGGAGCATCTCACCAAACCCTTCACGTCTGACCAGCTCTTGCAGGTGGTGAGCCGTTTTGTCCCGCGCCGGGCCGGTGAGCGCGAACCCACTGTTGCCGCTTCGTGAAAGGCCGCGCGAACATGGGTGCCGTCAAAGACATATTGGTAGTGGACGATTCCCGCACCGAGTTGGTTTTCCTCAAGGGGCTGCTCACGCGCAACGGGTACCACGTTCGCACCGCCGAAAACGCCGATCAGGCCCTGCACCAGATTGGCGTGCAACTGCCTGACCTGATCCTCATGGACATCGTGATGCCCGGCACCAACGGCTTCCAGCTCACGCGAACCATCGCCCGACACCCTGAATACGGCAAGGTGCCCGTGTTCATCTGCTCCAGCAAGAACCAGGAAACCGACCGGGTATGGGGGCTGCGCCAAGGGGCAAAGGACTACATCACCAAGCCGGTGGACCCTGCGCAGTTGCTGGCCAAGATAGAAGCGATTGCCTGAGCGCCCATGGCAACCCGAATCACTCTGTCCGATTTTCAGGCTGATCTGGCCCGCAAGCTGGCCGATTCCGTGCATCGCCCCGTTGCAGCCGGTTGGCTGGGGGTGGCCTGGAAAGGGGTGCACGCCCTGTTGCCCTTGGCCCATGCGGGTGAAATATTCAACCCTTCCGCCCTGCAGCGTTTGCCGCACACGCAGCCCTGGGCATTGGGTGTGGCCAGCCTTCGTGGCGGTTTGGCGGTGGTGGTGGACTGGGCTTCTTTCTTGGGGCTGGAGCCGAAAGCTTCCTGGCACCCCACCGAACTGGAAACGGTCTATTGGGTCAGCTTGAACCCGATGCTTGGCGTGGGCGCTGCCTTGTGTGCAGACCAGCTGCTGGGCCTCCGCGGGCCCTCGGATTTCCAAGCGGAGGCGGAGCCGCCACCGCACCCAGCTGTGCGCCAGATGTGGCGTGACCGCAGCGGGCAGGTCTGGCATGAGCTGGATTTGGTCGTAATGGCGCAGTCGCCCGAATTTCTCGACCCTCGACTGCCGGCTTTCGCCGTGCAGGCGCCAGTATGAGGAGCACCGATGTTTGAGCAATTGCGCCGCCGCTTGACGCGCCCGCGCCAGGATCCACCGGCCTCGACCTTCGACTCCGTGGTCAGCGACATGGCCTCCACGCTGGGCGAATCCGAGTACGGCAGTGATCGCCTGTCCTCGCCATCCACGCTCGCGCCGCCCAGCCGCCCGCTGGAAATCCCGCCTTCCAAGGAAGCGGCCGCGGCGGCGCCTGGCCTGTCTGCGCCGCAGCGCTGGTGGTTGGCGGGCGTGGTGCTTTTTGTACTGCTGGCCGCTGGGCTGGCGCTGCTTGGTTGGAATCAAGGTGTTGCCGGTGCGATGAGTTGGGTGCCATTGTTGCTTCTGACACTGTCGCTGGTGTGCGCACTGGGGCTGGCGCGTGGGCTGGCGCATGCGGGCCGCGAGCGTCAACGGGAAGCAGAACGTGCCCGCACCGATGCCTTGGCCCAGGAAAAGGAGGCCAAGCGCATTAACGACGCCACGCAGGCGGCCATCTTGCGCCTCATGAACGAATTGCAGCTCGTGGCCGAGGGCGACCTGACCCAGCAGGCCACCGTCACCGAAGACATCACCGGCGCCATTGCCGACTCGGTCAACTACACGGTCGAAGAGTTGCGCAGCCTCGTCGGGCAGGTGCAGGGCTCGGCGCAGCGCGTGGCAGACACCACCAACCGCGTCGAAAACACTTCGATTGAACTGCTTGCCGCCTCCACCGAGCAATTGCGCGAAATCCGCGAAACCGGGCAGGCGGTGCTGGACATGTCCTCCCGCATCACCCATGTGTCGGCGCAGGCCCAAGGCGCGGCAGATACGTCCCGTCAGGCGCTGCAGGCAGCGGAGTCCGGCGCCCGGGCGGTGCAGGACGCCATCGGCGGCATGAACACCATCCGCGAGCAGATCCAGGACACCGCCAAACGCATCAAACGGCTGGGCGAGTCTTCGCAAGAGATTGGCGAGATCACCGAACTCATCTCCGACATCACCGAACAGACCAACGTGCTGGCGCTCAACGCCGCCATCCAGGCCGCCTCCGCTGGCGAGGCCGGGCGGGGTTTCTCGGTGGTTGCCGAAGAGGTTCAGCGCCTGGCAGAGCGTTCCGCAGACGCTACCCGCCAGATCGCCACGCTGGTGCGTGCCATACAGGCCGATACGCAGGACGCCGTGCTGGCCATGGAACGCTCCACCCGCGAAGTGGTGGAAGGCACGCGCCTGTCTGACAACGCTGGAGCCGCGCTGGCTGACATCGACCGCCTGTCCAGGCAGGTAGCCGAGTTGATCGAACAGATTGCCAGTTCCGCTTCGCGTGAGGCCGAGCTTGCCGGGCAGACCGCTGGCAATATCCAGCACATCTTTGCCGTCACAGAGCAAACGGGTGAGGGCACACGCTCCACGGTCCAGCAGGTGCGTGAACTCTCCCGGGTTGCCGACGAACTGCGCCAGTCGGTCGCTCGCTTCAAGATTGCCTGACGCCGCATGAGCGCCGCACATACCCCCCGCGACCTTGGCCCCCTTGCCTGGGTGATGGACGAGTTGCGCGCAACGCTGCAGACTGCTGTCGAGGCGGTCAGCAGCTACGTCAAGGACAACGACGAAGCCCGTGCCACCGATCTGGCCGAGGTGGATTCCACCGCTCTGCGCATGCTTCGCCAGCAATTGCACCAGGCCGTGGGTGCGCTGGAGATGGTGGAGCTGTCGCAAGCCGCCTTGGTGTTGCGTGCTCTTGAATCGGCTACGCAGCGCATGGTGCAAAAACCTGCCGTGGCCACAGCAGAGGCGGCGGCTCAGGTGGAGCGCGGCGCTCGTACCTTGATTGATTACCTGGAAAGGGTGGTGCGCCAGCGGCCCGTGTCTGCCCTGGCGCTGTTCCCCACTTACCGTGATTGGCAGACCATTGCGGGTGCTGATCGCATCCATCCCTCAGACCTTTGGGAAGGCCTGGAGTCTTCGGCGAGCGTTGAGCCACCTGAGGGCAAGGCCTACCAGCCTGGGCCGCAAGTGCGTGCCCATCTGGACCGCCTGGTCCTTCACCTCGTCAAAGATGCCAATCTCCAGGCGGCAGTACCTCTCGCTCAGCTTTGCGCAGGGTTGTGCCGCGGGGCAGGTGAGCCTGCGGTGCGTCAGTTCTGGTTCGCTGCCGCAGCTTACTTTGAAGCAGCGTCTCAGGGCTTGCTTCCCGCCGACTTGTATGTCAAGCGCGCGGCCTCGCGGGTGCTGCTGCAATACGCAGCGCTCGTGCAGGGCAACCTGCAGGGTGTTGCGCAGTTGACGCAAGATCTGCTGTTCTTCGCATCCCAGGCGGTACCGCCAGAATCTCCCACAGGCGAAGTCACCCCTTGCCTGCGTTTGCTCTGGCAGGTCAATGGCTGGACAAGCACCGGCGTGTGGGACTACCAGTCCCCAGTTCTGGGTGCGGTTGATCCTTTGCTGCTTGACCGCTTGCGTGACGCAATAGCGGCTGCGCAGCGCGCTTGGGCTTCTCGTGCAGACAGCGATGGCAGTGCGTTCATCCCCGGGGCAGGTTTGAGCGATCTGGCGGCTGCATTGCGTGCAGCGCATCCGCCCAGCGAGCCGCTTGCCAGCGCTTGGGAGCAAGTGGCCCGATCGGTAGACGCCGCAGGTTCTGCGTCCTTGGCACCGGCTTTGGCGCTCGAAGTGGCCAATGGACTCTTGTTCCTTAACGCCACGTTTGAGGACTTTGATCCTCTGGACACGACCCTGGTCCAACGGTATGGCGAACTTGCTCACCGTCTGGAAGGTGTCTTGGCAGGCAACCCCATACCGGAGCCAACGTCCTGGATGGCAGGCGTCTACCAGCGCCTGAGTGAGCAGCAGACTCTGGGGCAAGTCGTCGCACGCCTACAGGCTGAACGTGCAGAACTCGAGTCTGTTCTGGACGCGTTTTTCCGCCGCCCTGAGCAGCCAACCCTTCAAGCCTTGAATGGTCAAACCGAGCGCCTGGATGCCATGCGCGGTGTGGCCGTGATGCTGGGCCTGCCTGCGGCCGCACGCGCGCTGGAGGAAGTGCGGCGTCAGGTGCATGAGTGGCTGACCAGGGAAAGCCTTCCTGATGCGGGCGAACTCGCTCAGGCCTTTGCCGTCGTTGCCCCCAACCTGAGTGGTTTGGGGTGGTTGTTCGACACCCTGGCGCGCCAGCCAGATTTGGCCCGCGCTCAATTCCAGTTCGACGAAGCAACGCATACCCTGCGTTCCCAGCTGCAGCCGGACGAGCCCCTGGTCATCACCCCGCCTGCTGCCATATCAGCTCTGCAGGATGAGGCTGAAAGCGTTGATGGCAGCGAGACTGCACAGACCCCAGCGCATGAAGCCATTGAGAACACGCCCCAAGACGAAGATGACGAAGGCGAACTGCTCGACATCTTCCTCAATGAAGCGCGTGAGGTGTTTACTCAGGCAGAGCAAGCCTTGCGGGCACTGCGCGACGCGCCCGGCAGCCTGCCGGACCTGACCGCGCTGCGCAGGGGCTTCCACACCCTCAAAGGCAGCGCGCGCATGGTGGGCCTGGCCGATTTTGGCGAGGCAGCTTGGGCCATGGAGCAACTGCTCAACAGTTGGCTTGCCGATCAAACGCCAGCCACGTCAGAGCTGCTGGAGCTGTGCACGCAAGCACTGGAAGGCATGACAGCCTGGGTGGATTCGCTCAGCATCGGCGAGGCGGGCCTGCATGATGCGAGCGTCTTCCGCCGCAGTGCCGATGCCATGCGCCTCGAGGGCAAATATCTACCGCTCTCTGGAGACACTGGCCAGCCCGAACCAGAGCCTGAACCCGAACCCGAGCCGCCATTGCTGGACGAGGCGGTCAAGGTCGTGGGGCCGCTGTGCATCGATCTGGAGCTTTACAACGTCTTCCTCAACGAAGCCGACGAATGGTCTCGCCGTCTGAGCCAGACCCTTGCCGAGTGGGCGTTGGAGCCGGACACCGCGCTGCCCGCGAACGCATCGCCTCTGGCGCATTCGCTTGCCGGTGGTTCGGCCACTGTCGGGTACACCGGGCTCTCTTCGTTGGCGCGTGCCATCGAACATGCACTGGACCGGATCGCGGCGCAGGAGTCAGCCGTGGGCCCTGGCCGTCTGCTGCCAGACGACGTTGCACTGCTCGTCAAGGCGTCGGAGGAGGCACGTCACCTTCTGCACCAGTTTGCAGCAGGCTTCCTGCGCGAACCCCACCCGGAGACCCTGGAACTGCTGGCCCACATGGCAACTGCGCCAGTGCCAATGCCTGCGCCGGTGCCCGAGCCCGTATTCGAGCCACAACCAGTAGAGCCACCTTCCGCGCCGCAGCCCGTACCGTCCGAGTCTGCCTCCGTCGATCGCCTGGATGCCGACCTCTTCACGGTATTTGAAGACGAAGCACAGGAGCTGCTGCCACGCATGGCATCGGCCATGCGCCAATGGATCGGGCGGCCCGACAACACCAGTGCTCGTACCGAAGTTCTGCGCAACTTGCACACCTTCAAGGGCAGCGCACGCCTTGCTGGCGCCCTTCGTCTGGGTGACATGGCCCACCAGCTTGAAACTGAAGTGCTGGCCCAGCCAGAACCTCTCACTGGCGGCGCATCACAACTCAAGCCCTTGCAGGTTGCGCTGGACTCGATCATCGAACGATTCGATGACCTGCGAACCACCTTTGCCGCACCCGAGCACGTTCCTGCGCCAGGAGTCGAAGGTATTCAGTGGCAAGCGCCGGAGGGCCAGGTCGCACCCGTCGCGGCAGCGGCTTACCAACCGGCGCCCCTTTCACCTGTCGTTCCCGTTTCCGTCGCGCCCCAGCCAGCGGTGCGGGTGCGTGCCGAGCTGCTAGATCAGCTCATGCTCCAGACCGGCGACGTGATGCTCACGCGCAACCGGCTTGAGAACGACATCCGCTCGCTGCGACAGTCGTTCAAGGACATGAGCGGCAACATCGAACGTCTGCGCCACCAGTTGCGTGATCTCGAAATCCAGACCGAGACGCAAATGCAGACCCGCCTCGTGCACACCCGGGAAAGCGAAACCACGTTCGATCCGCTCGAGTTCGACCGCTACACCCGTGTGCAAGAACTCACCCGTCTGCTGGCCGAGTCCGTCAATGACGTTGCCACCGTTCAGCACCACCTGCAGCGCGCGGTCGAAGGTGCGGAGGGCAACTTGGCCATGCAGGCCAGGCAAACGCGCGACTTGCAGCGCGATCTGTTGCGCACCCGCCTGGTCGCTTTTGATGTGCTCGCCGAGCGCCTGCACCGCGTGCTTCGCCAGACTGCAGAGCTTCTTGGTAAACAGGTTCACCTGGATATTGAAGGCGCAGAAATCGAAGTCGACCGCGGCGTGCTGGATCGCCTCACTCCTGCGCTCGAACACCTGTTGCGCAACGCCGTTGTGCACGGCATAGAGTCTGGGCCGCAACGCCTGCAGTCCGGCAAACCTGCTCAAGGCCGAGTCAGTATCGATCTGAAACAAAGCGGCAACGATCTGGAGCTGACTCTTGTCGATGACGGCGCAGGCCTGGACCTGACTGTTCTGCGTGCCAAGGCCGAGGCAGCAGGCGTGCCGCTGCCCGACGGCCCATTGAACGACAACGACGCCTCTCGTTGCATCTTTGCGCCCGGTGTCAGTACCGCAGAATCCGTCACTGAACTCGCGGGCCGAGGCATCGGTCTGGATGTCGTTCGCAGCGAGGTCCTTGGCCTGGGCGGTCGTATCGAATATTTCCGTCCGCAGTCTGGTGGCACCGGTTTCCGCATAGTCGTGCCCCTCACCACCGCTGTCACGCAAATTGTGCTTTTGCGTGTTGGTGATTTCACATTCGGCGTGCCTGCGCCGTGGGTAGAGGCCGTGCGCCGTTCCCACGCCCCAGAACTCACTGCGGCCTACGTCAGCGGTCAGTGGCGTGATGGCGAGCACCTCATGCCCTTCTATTGGGCAGGTGCCTTGCTCGCCCTATCGGTCGAGAGCAACGACCCCAGTGCCCACGAGGCGCGCAGCTGGCCAGTGTTGGAGTTCCACAGCGCTGGTCAACGGGTGGCGTGGCACGTTGATGAGGTGCTTGGCCATCAGGAGGTAGTCGTCAAGCCTCTTGGACCACAACTGGCTCGGCTTCCCGGCCTGGCCGGGGCCACCGTTCTGGCCTCAGGAGCCGTGGCGTTGATCTACAACCCCGTGGCGCTCGCGTCCCTGTACGGGGGCGCGGCGCGCGCATGGGTTCGCGCACAGCGTGCCCAGGGTGCCCAGCAAGGCAAACCTACGAGCATCGCAGGGCATGGCACCGGTCAGGCACCCTTGGTATTGGTCGTCGACGACTCCATCACCGTGCGCCGGGTCACGCAACGCCTGCTCAAGCGCGAAGGCTATCGCGTTGCGCTGGCCACAGACGGCGAACAGGCGCTCGAACGGCTGCATGAAGAAATGCCGGTCGTCGTTCTCTGCGACATTGAAATGCCGCGCATGGACGGCTTCGAGTTCGTACGCCACCTGCGCAGTGAGCCGCGCTGGATGGACCTCCCCGTCGTCATGATCACCTCCCGCTTGGCAGACAAGCATCGCGAACACGCGCAATCCATGGGTGTGGACCACTACCTGGGCAAACCCTATTCCGAAGAAGAGTTGCTCGGCCTCGTCGCGGCTTACGCTCGTCTTGCGCCCGCCGCCGGTTGATCAACCGCTCTTCACAACCGCATAGCGCTCCAGCGTCTTCGCTCGTGCATCAGCGTGGTCCACGATGGGGGCCGGGTAGTCCCGGCCAATCACCAACCCGGCAGAATCCAGTTCCACGGGCTTGGCCATCCAGGGGGCATGCAGCGCATGGTTCGGCAAACCCGCCAGTTCTGGCAGGTAACGCCGTATGAACTTGCCGTGCGGGTCGAACTTCTCGCTCTGGCTCACCGGGTTGAATATGCGGAAATAGGGCTGCGCGTCGCAGCCGCTCGAACTGGCCCACTGCCAGCCGCCATTGTTCGCAGCCAGGTCGAAGTCGATCAACCTGTCTGCAAAGTACTGCTCTCCCCAACGCCAGTCCAGCCCCAGGTCCTTGCACAGGAAACTGGCCGTCACCATGCGCAGACGGTTGTGCATGTAACCCGTCTGGTTCAACTGGTGCATGGCTGCATCCACCAGTGGGTAACCCGTACGTCCATCACACCAGGCTTGGAACAGGCTCTTTGCCGCCTTCCCATGCTCCCAGCGTATGCGGTCGTACTCTGGTTTGAAGGAGCTCCCCCCCGCCACGTGCGGAAAGTTCGCCAGAATCTGGTGATAAAAATCCCGCCATATCAGTTCACTCAGCCAGGTGCTCGCTCCTGCTATGCCTTGCAGGTGCATCTGGTAGGCCAAACCCGCAAGCTGCCGGATGCTGACCGTACCAAACCGCAGGTGGACACTCAGGTAGCTCGGGCCCTTCACCGCCGGGAAGTCGCGCGCCTGGTGGTAATGGTCAATGCGCGTGACGAAATCCTCCAGCAACGCCTTCGCTCCCCGGCTCCCCGTGCGTATGTGCAAGGCACGCAGGTTGCTTGCCTCAAATCCCAAAGACTCGAGCGTGGGGACGCTGGTTGCAAGCGCAGCCGGGCATGGCGCAAGAGCATCGGCGTAACGTTCCACTGGGTACCCCTTAAGGTGAAACGGGGTGATCTCCTTCAACCAGGCGTTCTTGTAGGGCGTGAAAACGCTGAAGGGGCGCCCCGCCTGCGTCAGCACCTCCCGCCGTTCAAAAATCACATGGTCTTTGAACGTCCGCAACACGACCCCTTGATGCGCCAGCGCGCCCAGCACCTTGGTATCCCTGTGCTGTGCTCCCGGTTCGTCATCGTGGTTGGCAAACACCGCCTGAACGCCCAGTGAGCCAGCAAGTGCCGCAACCTCTTCCACAGCATGTCCATGCCGAACGATCAGGCTAACCCCTTCCGCACCATTGGAGCGCCCAAGCGCGCGCAGCTGCTCGTCAAGGTCCACCAGAGACTCCCTGATGAACTCGACGCGTCGGTCAGCACGCAAACCTCGTTGGATCAAAGGTTCCAATATGTCCGTGTCGAACACGAACACACACCAAACCTTGCGGCAGTGTTTCAGCGCCTGATAAAGCGCCGCGTTGTCCTCGGCGCGCAAATCACGCCGGAACCACATCAGTCCCTTGTCGTATGCGCGTGTCTCAGAGAGGGAGGCAGGGTGTGTCATCGTTCAAGTAGAGAAGGCTTGTGCCACGAATACTCGGCCGGTTCTTCGCACGTTGGCAGGATAAGCTATCTGGCTGCCTCGTTTCGCAGCCGCGGAAATACCTTGCCCGCCTTCTTATTTTTCCCACCACATGTTGCGTCCTGCACGTTTCTCTGATCTGCATGTGGGAAGGCGAGGGGCACGTCAAGGGGGATTGCAGAACGAGCCGGCATAAGGGCGAGCGTCCCACACTGTTTAGATAGGAACGTTTGCCGTGGGCCCGGCTAAGCAAGGCCAGGGCTTGGCAAAGAAGATCATCGAACAGGTCATTCGCATATTGCGGGCAGATGGCGTGCCGCTTGTAGAACTCATGCCAGAGGCCGACAACCTAAGGGCGCGTGCCTTTTATCAAAAGCTGGGCCTCGAGCACGAGGGGCGCCTACGCGCAGCGTACAAGCGAGGTAACGAAGTCGTGTATGTGGATGAGCTGCTGATGTTGCGGTTGCTAGCGCCGTTGCTGCAAGCACGACTGACGCGACTCCTTGTCCTCTCCTCGGTCGCGTCCTCTGCTTGAGTTGTCCCGACAGCAGGCCCAACTTCAATCCACAGGCTCCTCATATATAGGAGGAGCCTCCGTATGCTCCGAAGGTGGCATGTCCCCCATCCAGCCGCTGTGCAAAATTTTTCAGGCTGTTTTGACTTTGGGTGTTGAATCGGTAT
>CAMLOF010000027.1 GCA_946481585.1 uncultured Macromonas sp.
ACCTTGATCAGGCCCTGTTCCGGCCGGGTCTTTGAGGGGCGTACTTCCAGCACCTCGCTTTCTACGCGCAACTCGTCGCCTGGCTGCACGGGACGTGGCCAGCGCAACTCGTCGAAGCCGGCGCCAACGATCCCACCTGCTGGTTGGAACTCGCTGTCCACGAGCAAGCGCATGGTCACTGCGGCAGTGTGCCAGCCACTGGCGGCCAGACCGCGAAAGATGGAAGCACTTGCAGCAGCTTCGTCGAGATGAAAAGGTTGAGGATCAAACTCTGAGGCGAACGTCTTGACCCGGTCTTCCTCGATGCGGATGCGGGTGTTGCCGACGAAGCGTTGCCCTGGTGTGAAGTCTTCAAGGTAGAGGATGCTCATGGCCGAACCTTTCCCGGCACCACGGTGGTAACGGGCACCGGGGGCGACCCGGCTCGCCCCATTTTTTGGCGAGTAAGGGCGGGGTGGTCAAAGATCAGGCAAGTCGTGGTGGCATGGGCGTACAGCTTGCCGTCAGGGCCGACGATGCGGCCCTCGGCCGTGGCGACTTGGCGCCCTGCATGGACCACCTTGCCCTCGGCCCGCACCAGCGGTACACCGTCGTTGAGCGGCCGCACCATGTTCACCTTGAGTTCCAGCGTGGTGTAGCCCTTGCCCGCAGGCAAGGTGGCGTGAACCGCGCAACCCACAGCCGAGTCGAGCAGGGTTGCAAACCAGCCGCCATGCACTGTGCCCAAGGGGTTGTAGTGTCGGCGTTGTGGCCGTCCCTGGAACACCGCCTCGCCGGGGGCCATGCGGATCGGTACGAAGTCGAGCGTGTCCCCAATGGGCGGTGGTGGAAGTTCGCCTGCAAATATGGCCTCGAAGACTTCCATCCCCGACAGCCCGGCGAGCTGCTCCTGAGGTGCCGTATTGGGTTCTTGCAAGCGGGTTCGCACCTTGGCTTCGTCCGCTTTCCAAAGTTCGATGACCTGATCGACTGTCATTGACAGCTCCTTTCCAGCGTGGGTCATGGATCAGCCTGTCGTGTGCTCGCGCGCAGGTGTACTCGCCGCTAAGGACGGGCTCAGCGATGCGAGGATCCTCTCGCGGCAGACCGACAGAATTTCGTCTGCCAGTGGCGAATCGTCCGGGCAGGCGCGTGACATGACGACGGCACCAACCGCGTGCGCCAGTGTGTCGAGAATTTCGGCGCGCACCTGGGCGGAGTCTGCGCTGCCTGCCAGGATGTTTTCGGGAATCAGCGCAGCCACAATGCCCTCAATGCCTGCCGCAAACGTGGCCCGGACGGCTTCCGGCTGGCGGGCGGCATCCCCGCCCAGCGCGGCCATCGTGCAACCGGTGGCGCGAACATCGCGATGCTTGCGAGACAGGTAAGCCTGCACGAACTTCGGTATGTCCGTGCCAGCCGACAGTGCAGCGGTCTGGGCAATGCCGCAGGCCGCCGACTCCGCCATCAGGTCGGCCTTGGACCGGAACTGTTTGTAGAAGCCGCCGTGGGTCAGGCCTGCGGCAGCCATCAAGTCGGCAACACCCACCCCGTCGTAGCCGCGTTCCCTAAACAGGGTGGATGCGGTCTCGACAACGCGTGTTCTGTTGGCCTGCGCCTGTGCCTTGGTGACCTTCATTTCTTGTCCAGCGTGATTTGTGCCCTTACAGGGGCCTCACTATACATTGATGTTGATCGTAATCAAAGTATTGACTTTTTAGATTATGGTCATAATAATTAAGCCTTCGACAACATCTGAGATGAAGCAGCATGACCGCAAGAACGCTTTTTGAACCGTACAAACTGGGTGGGTTGACGCTTGCCAACCGAGTCGTCATGGCGCCGTTGACTCGCAACCGCGCGGGCGCGGGGCTCGTGCCCAACGAACTTGCCGCGACCTACTACGCCCAGCGCGCCTCGGCCGGCTTGATCATTGCTGAGGCGACCCAGGTGTCAGCCCAGGCCCAGGGCTACCAGGACACCCCTGGCCTGTACACGGCGGAACAAGTCGCCGGCTGGCGCAAAGTCACGGACGCCGTGCATGCCAATGGCGGGCGCATCTTTGTTCAGCTCTGGCATGTGGGCCGCGTTTCGCATGTTGACCTGCAGCCCGGCGGCGCCGCGCCAGTGGCTCCCTCGGCCATTCGTGCGGCTACAAAGACTTTTGTGAACAACGCTTTCACCGATGTGTCGGAGCCCCGTGCGCTCGACGTTAGTGAGTTACCGGGCATCGTCAACGACTTTCGCCAGGCTGCCGCCAACGCGATTGCCGCAGGCTTCGACGGCGTGGAAATCCATGGTGCCAATGGTTACCTGCTGGAGCAGTTCATCAAGGACGGGGCCAACCAGCGCACCGACGCCTACGGCGGCTCTATAGAGAACCGTGCGCGCCTGCTGTTGGAAGTTGTGAGCGCGGTGGTGAAGGAAATCGGTGCGGATCGCACCGGGGTGCGAATTTCTCCTGTCTCTCCGGCTAATGGCATTTCCTGCAGTGATCCTCAATCGCAGTACGACTACATCGTCGATCAGCTCGGCGCGCTGGGCGTTGTTTACCTGCATGTGGTTGAAGGCGCTACAGGTGGCCCGCGCGATGTTGCTGCGTTTGACTACGACGCGCTGCGTCGGCGGTTCAAGCAGACCTACCTGGCAAACAACGGCTACGACCTGGGATTCGCCACTGCCCGGCTCAACGAGGGCAAGGCGGACCTGTTCGCCTTCGGCCGTCCGTTCATCGGCAATCCCGATCTGGTCGAACGCCTGAAGACCGGCGTACCGCTGGCGCCGTTCAACCCGGCCACGGTCTATGGCGGTGGCGCAACAGGGTACATCGACTACCCGGCCTTCTCCGGCTGACGAAAGCCGCGTGCTCGCGGCTCATCAAAACGACTCTTGAACAAAAGGAAAACCCATGGCCATGCTTCCAACCGTCCTCATCACCGGCGCCTCCAGCGGCATCGGCGCCACCTATGCCGAACGTTTTGCCCGCCGTGGTCACGACCTGGTGCTGGTTGCACGCGACAAGGCGCGCCTGGATGCGCTGGCAGCCCGCCTGCGCCAGGAAAACCATGTTGCCGTCGATGTGCTGCAAGCCGATCTGACTCAGTCGGCCGACTTGTGCGTGATCGAAAGTCGACTGCGCGAAGACTCGCGCATCGGCATCCTGGTCAACAACGCTGGCATGGCTCAGTCGGGCAGCTTCGTAGAGCAGACCGGTGCGGATATCGAAGGACTGATCATGCTCAACAGCACTGCCCTGGCGCGACTTGCAGCAGCGGTTGCCCCACGCTTTGTGCAAGAGGGTGGCGGGGCTATCGTCAACATCGGCTCCGTGGTGGGGTTCGCCCCCGAGTTTGGCATGTCGATTTACGGCGCCACCAAGGCTTTCGTTCTGTTCCTGTCGCAGGGCTTGAACCGGGAGTTGTCCTCCAAAGGTGTTTACGTGCAAGCGGTGTTGCCAGCGTCAACCCGCACCGAGATCTGGCAGCGCGCGGGTATTGACGTCAACACTCTTCCCGAGGTGATGGAAGTGGGCGAGCTGGTTGACGCCGCTTTGGTCGGGTTCGACCGCCGCGAACTGGTCACGATCCCGCCGCTTCACGTGGCCGAGCGCTGGGACGCCCTGGATGGCGCGCGCCAGGGGCTGATGTCAGACATTCGACAAACGCGGGCGGCCGAACGCTATCGGGTACCGGCTTGAGCATCGCGCCTTTGCTTCCGCGATGACAGCAACAAGGAAAGAACATGAAGGCACTCACGTTCAAACGCTACGGCAAGGCCCCTGGAATTGGCTTTGACGAAGTACCGCATCCCACGCTGCGTGATGACGAAATGCTGGTTGAAGTCCACGCGGTGGGGCTGAACCCGATTGACAACATGATCACGACAGGCATGTTCAAACCCGTTTTGAAGTTCCAGCTTCCAGCCACGATGGGAAGCGACCTGGCCGGCGTGGTGAAAGAGGTCGGCAGCCGCGTGACGCGCTTCAAGCCGGGCGACGCCGTGTTTGCCAGCTTGTTCGACCTCGGTACAGGCTCGCTCGCCGAGTTCGCCGTGGTTCCCGAGCGCGTGGCTGCGCACAAGCCAGCCAATCTCGATTTCGTGCAGGCGGCCTCGGTACCCATGGTCGGCCTCACCTCGTGGCAAGCCATGAAGGAACGCGCAGGCGTTCGGGTGGGGCAGAAGGTCTTCATCCCCGCTGGGGCGGGCGGGATCGGCAGCATGGCGATCCAGTTGGCCAAGCACTTTGGTGCCCAGGTTGGCACAACTACCAGCACGGGCAACGTCGCGCTGGTGCGCAGCCTGGGGGCGGACGTGGTGATCGATTACAAGAAGCAGGCGTTCGAGCAGGAGCTGCGCGGCTATGACATGGCGCTGGGCACGCTCAAGGGCGAGGAGATCGAGAAGGCGATCGGTATCCTCCAGCCCAGCGGCAAGATCGTTTCTCTGGTCGGCCCGCTGGACGCCGCGTTTGCCCGCGCGCGCAAACTGAACGTCATCCTGAAGTTCGTCTTCGGCCTGATGAGCCGCAAGGTCATGCGGCTGGCAGCGCGGCGTGAGGTGGCTTATTCGTTCCTGTTCGTTCGCCCTGACGGCGGTCAATTGGCCGAAATTGGCAAGCTGCTCACGTCAGAACGTATTCGCCCTGTGATCGACAAAGTGTTCCCGTTCGATCAAGCCAAAGAGGCGCTTGATTATTTGGCCCAAGGGCGCGCCAAGGGCAAGGTTGTCGTTCAAATCAAATGACAGCGCCCCGCTGCTTGGCGTTTCTGCTCTGTGCCGTGGGGTTGAGTCAACCCATGCGGTCCAGCGGCGCCAGCGTGTAGCCCGCCTGTTCCAGCGCCTGGCGTATGGCGCGCGCCGTGGCCACCGCTTCCGGTCCGTCGCCGTGAACACAGATGCTGTCGATGCGGGTCGGCAGGTGTTTTCCGCTGGTGGTCACGATGGCCTGGGCCTTGAGCATGCGCAGCACGTGGTCCACACATTCCTGGGCATCGTGCAGCACGGCGCCGGGCTGCGAGCGGGGTACCAGCTGGCCATCGTCCAGGTAGGCGCGGTCAGCAAACACCTCGTACCGCACCGGTTGGTCTGCGGCTTCGGCCGCCTTTACCAATGCCGAGTGGGCAGGGGCCAGCAGTATCAGCGAACGGTCCAGGCTTCGCACAGCCCGTACCACGGTGGCTGCCACGGCGGGGTCTGCGCATGCCACGTTGTTCAGGGCGCCGTGGGGCTTCACGTGCGTCACGCGCCCGCCCTCGGCAGCGGCCATGGCTTGCAATGCACCCACCTGGTAGAGGATGGTGGCTTCCAGGTCTTTGGCAGACATCTGCATCACCCGTCGCCCGAAGCCTTGCAAGTCAGGGTAGGAGGGGTGCGCGCCAACGCTCACGCCACGCTGCAGGGCCAGGCGCACGGTGTCACGCATGATGGCCGGGTCGCCCGCGTGGAAGCCGCAGGCCACGTTGGCGCTGTTCACGATCTGCAGCAGAGCCGGGTCGTCGCCCATCTGCCACGCGCCAAAGCTCTCGCCCAGGTCGGCGTTCAGGTTGATGAGGGAGGTCGTCATGGGGGACTCCGTTTCAGGGTTCAGCGCGCAACATGCCGCTGACGAGGTTGCTGCCGTACAGGGCTTCTTCGTCGATGAAACCGGGCGGCACGAAGGCTTCGCGGGTGGCCAGCCAGCGGTTCCAGGCGGTGCTCTGGTCTTGCAGTGCCTGGCGGGCTTGCGCGCCGCTGACGGCCTGGAAGCTCAAGCGCGTCCCCGGCTTCAAGTGTGCCAGCCTGGGCAGGTCGGCGCTGATGACGGTGGCGATCTTGGGGTAGCCACCCACGGTCTGGCTGTCGGCCAGCAGCACAATGGGCAGTCCGTTGGCGGGTACCTGTATGGTGCCCGGCGTCACCGCGTCGGAAACGATGTCTGCCGCCGCCGCGTTGGTGTGGGCCAGCGGCGTGCCACGCAGGCGCATGCCCATGCGGTCTTGCTCGGGGGTTGTCTCCCATTCGCCGTTCAGGAAGGCAGCAATGGCCTCTGTGGAGAAGTGGTCCTCTTGCGGGCCGAGCATCACCCTGATGGGGCCTTTGGGTAACGACCAGGGGCTGGGTGTGCGCCACTCCTTGGGGTCCGGGGAGTTCCAGGTACTGCACGGCAGCAGGTCGCCTGGGCGCATGGCCCGGCCGAGCAGACCTGGCAGACCGGCACGCCAATAGCTGGATCGGCTGCCCAGTTGTGGTGGCAGGCGCAGGCCGCCAGCCACGGCCAGGTAGGCGCATCCGGTTTCGGCCGCACCCAGCACCAGCCGGTCACCTGCCTGCAGAGTGGCGCTTTGCCAGGCGGGCAAGGCGGTGTTCTTGCCGTCGGCATGTATCCATTTCGCGCCTATGGCGCCGGCCAGCGCCACGCGCACGGGCCCGGCTTGCACGCGCAACTCGGTGCCCATGCCACGCAGTTCCAGCACCGCTTCGCCGCCGTTGTTGCCCGCCAGGGCGTTGGCGGCTTCTGCCAAGGACCCATCCAGCCAGCCCGACAGGGGAATGCCCTCGTGCCGGTGCCCAGGCCGCCCACGGTCTTGCACCGTCGTGCCGAAGCCCGGCTGCAGTATTTCAATCATGCCTGCGGACGTGCGGGTCATTTCGCGCCCTCCGCTTGCAAAAAGGTTTCGCGCGCCAGATGGCCGCTTTGGCTCTGCAGGAGCAGGTGCTCGTATTCCGCCACGTCCACGGCGCGCCAGCGCACCCAGTCGCCAGCGGCCAGCATGGCTGGCTGGCTGGTGTGGCGCAGATCGAACAGTTGCACGGGGGTGCGGCCCAGCAGGTTCCAGCCGCCCGGGCTTTCCCACGGGTACACCGCGCACATCTCGCCAGCCACGGCCAGCGAGTGGGCGGGCACACGCTGGCGCGGGCTGGCCAACCGGGGCATGGCCAGTTCGGGCGGCAAGCCCCCCATGTATGGGAAGCCGGGCAAGAAGCCGATCATGTACACCCGGAAGGCCGTGGCTAGCAGCCGTTCGATGACCGCAGCCTCGCTCATGGTCTTGGCTTCGGCCAGCCTGGGCAAGTCGGGTGCGAAGGCTGGGTCAAAACACACGGGCAGCAGCCAATGCCGGCCCTCTTGCGCCTGTTGGCTTCCCTCGTTGGCCAATGCCAGCAACTGTGCACCCAGCACATCGGCTTCTGCCACCTGCGGGTTGAAGTGCACTGTGAGCGAGCGGAACGTGGGCACCACGTCGGTCACCGCCGCGAACAAGGGGTTGGCCGTGCGTATGTTGGATATCTTGTCTGCCAGCCCCATCACGCGGGCGTTGATGTCGGCATTGATGGTCTGTCCGAACTCCACCGTCCAGGCAGCGTCGCCCAGCGCCAGCAAGCGTGGCGCCTGCAGGTCTTGAGTGTCCATGGTTCAGCCCACCATCTGGCCCGGCAGCCAGGTCACGATGCCGGGGACGAAGTAGATCAGCAGCACTGCCACAACCATCAGCAGGAACATGGGCAGGGCGTGCCGAGCCAGGTAGGTGATTTCCTTCTTGGTCATGCCTTGCAGAACGAACAGGTTGAAACCCACGGGTGGTGTGACCTGCGCCATTTCCACCACCAGCACCACGAAGATACCGAACCAGATCGGGTCTATGCCCGCTTTTTCGATGGTGGGCAACAGCACGCCCATGGTCAGCACCACGATGGAGATACCGTCCAGGAAGCAGCCGAGCACGATGAAGAACACCATCAGCGCGACGATCAACTGCAGCTGCGACAGACCCAGCCCGCCAATCCATTCGGCAAGCTGGCGCGGCAGGCCGATGTAGCCCATGGAGAGCGTGAGAAACGCCGCACCTGCCAGGATGAGGGCGATCATGCAGTACAGACGCGTGGCGCCCAGCAGGCTGTCGCGGAACTGGCGCCAGGACATGCCGCCTTGGAGAATGGCAATCACAAGTGCGCCAACCACGCCCAGCGCAGCGGACTCGGTGGCTGTGGCCACGCCGCTGTAGACCGAGCCCAGCACCGCAGCAATCAAGGCCACCACGGGCAGCAGGTTGCGGGAGGCCTGGAGCTTTTCCAAGAACGTCATGGCGGGCCCGGCGGGCGGGATCTTGCCCGGGTTGAGCAGTGCCCAGATGATGGTGTAGCCCATGAACAGACCCGCCAACAGAATGCCAGGTAGCACCCCGGCAATGAAGAGCTGGGCGATGGACACGTTGGCGGCAACGCCGTACACGATCATGATGATGGATGGCGGGATGAGCAGGCCCAGCGTGCCAGCGCCCGCCAGGGTGCCCAGCGCCATGTGTTCCGGGTAGCCGCGTTTGGCCAGCTCAGGCAACGTCATCTTGCCGATGGTGGCGCAGGTAGCAGCCGACGATCCAGACACCGCCGCAAAGATGGTGCAGCCGATGATGTTGGTGTGCAGCAACCGGCCGGGCAGGCGCTCCAGCCAAGGGGCCAGGCCCTTGAACATGTCTTCCGACAGCTTGGTGCGAAAGAGGATTTCACCCATCCATATGAACAGGGGCAGGGCGGTCAGCGTCCAGGAAGAGGACGATCCCCAGATGGTGACGGCCATGGCGTCGCCCACGGGGCGGCTGGTGAAGAGTTCCATGCCGATCCAGGCCACGCCAGTGAGGGTGAGGCCCACCCACACACCGCAACCCAGGATGAGAAAGAGTGCCGCAACCAGCAGCAAGGTAATGGTGATGTCCATGGTCCGTCCTTACTCGATGCGTGCGGGTTCGTTGTCGGCGCTGACTTCGCGCAGCGGCTCGCCGCGCAGAAGCAGGATCAGGTCGCCCAGGAAGGCCAGCGCGAACAGCGTGGTGCCTGCGGCCATGCCGAGTTGGGGAATCCACAAAGGGGTGGCGTCCAGCCCGGTGGAGATGTCAAAGAATTCGCGTGACTGCATGACGAGCCTGATGGAAAACCAGGCCAGCGCGCCCGACAGCGCCACTGCCACGATGTGACAAAGGATGTCCAGCGCGCGCTGCCCGCCTGCAGGCAGGTGGTTGAGCAGCAGGGTCACGCGGATGTGTTCGCCCCGGCGCAAGGTAGGCGCCAGCGCCAGGAAGGCCGACGCTGCCATGCAGTAGCCCGCGTAGGCGTCGGCCCCAGGCAGTTCGAACACCGGATGCAGGCGCCCCAGGATGCTGGCAAGCACGGCGGCAAGAGTGCCGATCATGAAGATGCCGGCCAAATACCCGGCGGCGTTGAAGAGTCGATCAAGCATTTGTCGCATGGCTTGCCTTTCCAGTGAGGGTGTCTGTGCGCCCTCTGTCAAAAGAGGGCATTCACAAGAGCTGAGCGTGATTACTTGCGGAAGGTGTCGATGATCGACTGCCCGTCACTGCCTGTCTGCTTCGCCCAGTCGGCCACCATCGTGTCGCCAATCTTCTTCAGCTCGGCACGCAGTGCGGGGCTGCCAGCGTCCACGGTCATGCCGTTCTTGCGCAGCTGGTCCAGATACCAGGTGTTCTTCTCGGCACTGATCTTCCAACCGCGCGCCTCGGCGTCCTCTGCAGCTTTGGTCACGGCGGCCTGTGCGGGTTTGTCCAGGCTGTCAAAAGCCTTTTGCGAAACGATCACCAGGTTCTTGGGCAGCCAGGCGCTCACGTCGTAGTAGTACTTGACCTGCTCCCACACCTTGCTGTCGTAGCCCGTGGCGCCAGACGTCATGAACGCGGTCACCGCGCCCGTGGCCAGCGCCTGCGTCAGTTCTGCGGCCTGCACCGTCACAGGCTGGGCGCCCACGAGTTGTGCGATGCGGCTGGTATTGGGGTTGTAGGCACGCCACTTCACGCCCTTCAGGTCGGCCACCGTCTGGATGGGTTTGGCGCTGAAGATGCCCTGGGGCGGCCAAGCCACGGAATACAGCACCTTGATGCCTTGCTTGGCTAGTGCAGCTTCGGTCGCGGCGCGTGAAACTTTCCAGAGCTTTTGCGCGTCGGCGTAGCTCGTTGCCAGGAAGGGGATGGAGTCCAGGCCGAAGAGGGCGTTCTCGTTCGAGTAGCCAGAGATGATGATCTCGCCGATCTGGGCCTGCCCGCCTTGCACGGCGCGCTTGATTTCGTTGGCCTTGAAGAGCGAGCCGCCGTCGTGCACCGTGATCTTGAGCTTGCCCGCCGTGGCCTGCTCCACGTCCTTGGCGAACTGCTGGATGTTTTCGGTGTGGAAGTTGGACGCGGGGTAGCCCGTGGGCATGTCCCACTTCTGCTGGGCCAGGGCCTGACCGCCGAACGACAAGGCGGTGGCGGCCACGCCTGCGATTGCCCACTGTTTCACATAGACCATGGTGTACTCCGTTAACGGTGAAGAGGCTGCCTGGCAGGTGCCAGACAGCGTCGTTGAACTCATAACGACAAAATAATGTTAATAAAACGTCAACGTTTTGTCACTAAGGTTTTCCCGTATTCGTGATCTGTTGTTAACATGACACGCAAGTTTTGTTGCCTCAACCGTCCTCGACCCTCCTTCAAATGACCATCAAAACCGCATCCAGCCCTTCGACAAGCGCCAGCGCCAACGACTCTCAGCGCATCGTCACGTCTGCGCACCTCGTGTCGGAAAAATCGCCCGAACTGTCTGAGTTCGAGTTCGGCCTGATCATTGCCACCCACGCCTTCAACCGCTGGATGACGCGCTGCATGGGCGCGGCGGGCGTGAAGGACATGACGGCCGTGGACGTGCTGGTGCTGCACCACACCAACCACCGGGGTATGGAAAAGCGGCTGGCCGACATCTGCTTCGTGCTGAACATCGAAGACACGCACGTCGTGTCTTATTCCCTCAAGAAGCTGGTGGCGGCTGGTTACGTGCGCAGCCAGAAGAAGGGCAAGGAGGTGTTCTTCTCAACCACCGAAGCAGGCGCGGAACTGTGCATGCGCTACCGCGATGTGCGCGAGGCTTGCCTGATGCCCGGTTTTTCCGGCTCGGCCGAAGAGAACCGCCAGCTGGGAGATTTCGCGAAGCTGCTGCGCACGGTTTCTGGCCGGTACGATCAGGCTGCGCGCGCGGCAACCTCGTACTGAGCTGCGGTCGCCCTCAGGGCGACTGCCAGTCCACCCATTCGGGGGAGTCCGCTTCCGTTTGCTGCCTGGCCTTCAGGTCGGCCTCAACGCCGGGTTTGCCGAAGAGGTAGCCCTGGTACCCATCGCAGCCAGCGGCCATGAGGAAATCCAGTTGCGCCTGGGTTTCCACGCCTTCGGCCACCACTTGCAGCCCCAGCGAGTGTCCGAGTGCGATCAGCGTGCGGGCAATCACCGCGTCGTTGTCGTCATCGAGCAGGTCGCGCACGAAGGAACGGTCGATCTTCAGCTGGGTCAGCGGCAGCCGTTTCAGGTAAGTCAGAGACGAGTAGCCGGTGCCAAAGTCATCGAGCGAGAAACCCACGCCCATGGCACGCAGTTCGTGAATGTGCGAGATCACGGTCTCCACCTCGTCCAGCAGAGCGCTTTCGGTGAGTTCCAGCCGCAGCCGGGCGGGGGGTGCGCCAGTTTCAGACAGGATGTCACGCACGGTGTCAGCGAAGTTGCACTCCCGGAACTGGCGGGCGCTCACGTTGACGGCAAGCTCCAGCGAACCGAGGAAGGGGTCGCTTTTCCAGCGGGCCAGGGTCAGGCAGGTCTGGCGCAGCACCCAATGCCCCAGCGGCAGAATCAGGCCGCTTTCTTCAGCCACCGCAATGAATTCGCCAGGCATCACTAGGCCGCGCTTGGGGCTTTGCCAGCGCAGCAACACCTCTGCACCTTTCAGTCTGCCCTTGCGGTCAACCTGGGGCTGGTAGGTCAGGAACAGCTCGTCCTGCTCAAGCCCATCGCGCAACTCGGACTCCAGTTCCGTGCGGGTGGCCAGCCGGGCCTGCATGTCGGGGCCAAAGAAGCTGAAGCGGTCACGCCCCGACGCCTTGGCGTGGTACATGGCCATGTCTGCCTGCTTGAACAACTGGTCGCTGGTCACGCCGCTGGAACCAAACAGCGTGATGCCAATGCTGGCCGTGAAGGTGGGGTGGTGCTTGCCTAGATCGTAGGGCTGTCGCAGGGCATCCAGCATCTTGATGGCAACTCGCTCGGAGCTTTGGCGAGCCGCAGACTCATCTGGGCCCAGCGCTTCCAACACCACGACGAACTCATCTCCACCCAAACGGGCGACGGTGTCCCCCTCTCTCACACAGCGGCTCAGGCGTTTTGCAACCTCACGCAGCCAAACATCGCCCACGCCATGCCCCAGGGTGTCATTCAGGGTCTTGAAGTTGTCCAGGTCCATGAAAAGCAGGGCGCCGTAGTGTCCGCTGCGAGCATGTTGGAGCAAGGCGTGCTCAAGCCGGTCGCTCAGCAGGCGCCGGTTGGGCAGGTGCGTCAACGGGTCGAAGAACGCGAGGTGGTGGATCTGCTCCTGTGCCTTCTGCAGCTCTTGCACCTGGGCCTGCAGTCTGTCGGATTGCAGTTCCAGCGACTCCTGGTTTCGCTGCAGGATCTCGCGCATCTTTGAGTGCGCGTCTGCCAGTTGGGCAATCTCCTGGATGGATGTTTTTGCCGGGACGCTGTTCGAGAAATCCAGCTCACCTATGCGCTGGCTTTGCCGCAGCAATTCCTCAAGTGGTCGAGCGATGGCCCTGGTCTGCAGTTTCGACATCGCGGTGGCAGCCGCAACCAGCAACGCCAGCAGGGCAGCCAGGCCCACGGCGATGTCGCCCCAGTCGGGCGCGAAGTCTGCGGCCGGCGCAATGGTGAAGACCCACAAAGACTGCTGTCCCAGCTTGTAGGGGTTGACACCAACTAGCCACCGCCTGCCATCGACTGTGAAGCGCCCGACAGGGAGCGCGCCTTCACCCGCTTCACGCCACGCCTCCAGGGCCTGGTCCACCACCGGCAGCGCCAATGCAGACGACGGTTTCAGCAGGTTGCCGTTCCACTGCTGGCTGGGCATGTCTTTGGGGGCGCGTGGCAGTGCCAGCAGTTTTTTGTCCTGGGTCAGGACCAACGCCAATCCCTCCTTGCCAATTCGCGCGCCCATGGTGGTGGCAGAAAGGTCCCGCAGCATCAGGTCTACGCCCAGCACGAAATACCCACCGTTATCCAGCCCGATCTTTCTGGAAACGGTAATGCCCGGGTCACCTGTCGTGAAGAAGGTGTACGGAGGCGTCCAATAATCTGCTCCAGTTGGCATCGTTTGGACGGCGCCCTTGAACCAGGGCCTTTGGCGTGCGTCGTAATCCTGCTCGCTCCAACGGTCTATGGTTTCACCGTTTGGAAGCTGGTCGATGAAACGGTGCAAGCGGCCATGCCTGGCAACGTCGGTCAGTCTGTTGCGCCAGTGCCCGTCTCCATACTGAAGCAGTAGCCAGCCCTGACCGTCTGAGGTGCCGCCCACCACGGAAGTGGCCTGAGGTGTTGCCTCAAGCCAGGGTTTGAAAAAGCGGTTGAATTCTTCGGGGCGGGTGATGTCTGGGGCTTTACCCTGCAACCAAGACGTGCCAGCACCCAACAGCCTGACGGCTGGGCTGAACGTGCCATCAAGCTGATGCATCACGTCCTGGGCAGCGCGGTTGAACTCGGCCTGTGCCGAGCGGTTCAGCGCCGGGGCAATGCCTATCCACCACATTCCGGCGGCGCTCAGCAGCACGCTGCCACCCACCAGGGCGAGCAGGCGCGACGACAGTAGCTTGCGCAGGTTGGTGCGGGGGCGTGACGAGGGCATGTGCAATGAGTTGGGCGCTCGGGGCGCGGTCCATTATTGCTTCAAACACACACGTGCCAGCCTTGCGCGGCGAAGAGGGTGCAACAATCCGTTTCAAACAGACAGGAGACAACAAATGGGCAAACAGACCCCGCAATGGCTCGACGCCATGTACAACAACCGCGCACTGGTGCCGGAATGCGTGCAGCACTTCCAGCACTGGACCGAGGCTTCGGCGCGAGCCAGGCAGCAACCTTGTGCGCTGGACCTTCCCTACGGTAGCCACCCGTCACAAGCGCTGGACGTGTTTCCGGCGCAAGGTGCCCAGGGGCCTGCTCCGGTACTGGTGTTCATTCACGGGGGGTACTGGCGCTCGCTGGACAAGCGGGACCATTCCTTCGTTGCGCCGCCTTTCACCGCCAGCGGCGCCTGCGTGGTGGTACCCAACTACTCCCTTTGCCCGGCTGTGACCGTGCCCGGCATCGTCATGGAAACGGTGCATGCCCTGGCCTGGGTGTACCGCAACATCGCCCGCCATGGCGGCGACCCGAACCGCATCGTGGTGGCGGGGCATTCTGCAGGCGGGCATCTGGCGGCCATGCTGATGCTGTGTCAGTGGCGCGCATTGGGGCGCGATTTGCCCGCCAAGCTGGTGCGCGGGGCGCTGTCCATCTCGGGCCTGTACGACCTGGAGCCGATTCGCCGCACCCCGTTCCTGAAAGAGGACCTGCGGTTGACTCCGGCCCAGGTGAGCCGTGCCAGCCCGGCCTTGCTGCCTGCCCCGGCGCACGGCCAGCTGTACACCGTGGTGGGCGGCAACGAGAGTGCCGAATTCCTGCGGCACAACCAGTTGATCCGCGATGCCTGGGGCAAGCGCCGCGTGCCGGTGTGCGAGGCCTTGCCGGGCCTCAACCACTTCAGCGTGGTGGAGGCGCTGGCTAACCCGGCCCACCGCCTGCACGCGCTGGCCCAGGAACTGCTGCGTTCCTGAGTCGGCCTACGGGGTTGCTCACATCAGCAGGTGTTCGCCTGCGTTGTCGCCGCCCAGGATCACGTAGTTCACCTTGCGCACGTCCATCAGCTGCTTGCCACCGGCGTAGCTGATGGAGCTTTGCAGGTCTTCCTCCATCTCGCGCAGCGTGTCGGCCAGCTTGCCCTTGATGGGCTCCAGAATGCGCTTGCCTTCCACGTGCTTGTACTCGCCCTTGTTGAAGTCGCTGGCCGAGCCGTAGTACTCCTTGTACAGCTTGCCGTCCACCTCCACCGTCTGGCCGGGGGACTCTTCATGCCCCGCCATCAGTGAGCCGATCATCACCATGGTGGCCCCGAAGCGGATGGACTTGGCAATATCACCGTGCTCGCGGATGCCGCCGTCGGCGATGATGGGCTTGGTGGCCACGCGTGCGCACCACTTCAGCGCCGACAGTTGCCAGCCGCCCGTGCCAAAACCGGTCTTGAGCTTGGTGATGCACACCTTGCCCGGGCCGATGCCCACCTTGGTGGCGTCGGCGCCCCAGTTCTCCAGGTCGATCACCGCCTCGGGCGTGCCCACGTTGCCCGCGATGATGAAGCTCTGCGGCAGCTTTTCCTTCAGGTGCGCAATCATGCGCTGCACGCTGTCGGCATGGCCGTGGGCAATGTCGATGGTGATGAACTCGGGCACCAGTCCTTCGGCGGCCAGGCGGTCGGCGGTGGCGTAGTCGGCCGCCTTCACGCCCAGGGATATGGATGCGTAAAGCCCCTGGTTCAGCATGTGCCGGGTGAAGGCGACGTTGTCCAGGTCGAAGCGGTGCATCACGTAGAAGTAGCCGTTGCGGGCCAGCCATTCGGCGATCTCTTCGTTGAGCACCGTTTTCATGTTGGCGGGCACCACCGGCAGGCGGAAGCGCCGCCCACCCAGGGTCACGCCGGCATCGCACTCGGCGCGGCTTTCCACCCGGCATTTGCGGGGCAGAAGCAGAATGTTGTCGTAGTCGAAGATTTCCATGTCACCAGGCTCCATCAAGGCGGTTGAGAGATTGAGCGCTTGGCCTGGGCCCGGTCATGAAAAAACCGGACGCAAGAATCTTGGGCCCGGTGATTGATTCTAGTCTGTTCGCAACGGTTGTGCGTGCATGGGTGCGAATAGGCAGCATACGGGAATGTGTATCTGTCTTCTGGTAGGCACCCTTGCCCTTGAGGCACAATTGCCCGCAAGGGCGGCTGCGCTGCCGCTGCAAGGAGTGTCCGGATGAATCCATCCACCCTCATCGGGATGGTGGCCAGCGTGCTGCTGCTGGCCGTGGTGCTGTTTTTCGCGACGGACGACCCGCGCCTGTTCATCGATCTGCCCGGCCTGGGTATCGTGCTGGTAGGCACCATGGCCGCTACTTTCCTGAGCTACCCGCTCAAGGAAGTGGTTCGCGTCATCGGTCTGCTCCAGACGGTGATGCGCAACGAGCGCCTCTATACCCAGAAAGACATTGAAGAACTGGTGGACGTGTCGCGCCTGTGGATCCGCGACGACCCTGTGGCCGTGGAAAAGGCCCTGGGCCGCATCACCAACCCTTTCCTGCGCACAGGCGTGCAACTGGTGATTGAACGCACGCCAGAGGAGGACATCCTCGACCTGCTGCAGTGGCGCATTTCGCGCCTGCGCGCGCAGGAAGCTGCCGAGGCGCAGCTGTTCCGCGTGATGGCGAGCTACGCACCCGCCTTCGGCATGATCGGCACGCTGGTCGGGCTGGTGAACCTCATGGACATTCTGGGCTCTGGTGACATGGCCGTGATTGGTCGCCATCTGGCTGTGGCCTTGATGACCACGTTCTACGGCATCATCCTGGCCAACCTGGTGTTCAAGCCCGTGGCCGTGAAGCTGGAGCGGCGCACCGAGCAGCGCATTGTGCTGATGAACATGGTGTTGCAGGGCATATCGATGATGTGCGCCAAGCGCAGTCCGTCGCTCATGCGCGAAACGCTCAAGTCCTTCGTAGCGCACCATGAGGACGAGATATTCGATGGCCCGCAGGACATGGGCAAGCGTACTGCCAAGCGTACCGGCGCGTCTGTGCAGGCTGCAGCCAAGTCCGCTGCCGCTCGCGACGCGGCCAAGCCCTGAAGCAAGCGACGGTTCATGAGCGACAGTCTTCTGCACCGCATGATCGGCAAGGCCCAGACGCCAGCCGAGCCGCCTGCGCCGCCACCCCCGCCCGAACCCATGCGCCGCCGGGCCATGTCGGGCGGGCGCTTCGCGCGCTGGCACATGGACGCCCCCGCGCCTCAGGAAGAAGAAACCTGGCTCATCACCTACCTGGACGTGGTGACCCTGCTGCTTGCCATGCTGGTGGTGATGCTTGCATTCTCGGAACCGGTCAGCCGCAAGCGCCAAGGCGGTGACCAGCCGCAGACGGCCGTGGAGACCACTTCACCCGTCTCGGCCACGGCGAGCGACAAGGGTTCGAGCATCGTGCCGCCCGTGCCGTTGCCCATGCCGGTGCAGGGCAAGTCTGGCCAGCCAGCCGATGGGCCGGAAAAAGGCGACAAAGACGGTGCACCCGCTCAAGGCAGCGGCCAACCCGATCCGCTGGCGGGCCTGCCGCTGGGTGAGTTGGGGCAGAACATCGAGGTGGTGAAGGGCGTGGGCGTGGTGCGCTTTCGCATCAGCAGCGAACTGCTGTTTGCTTCTGGCGAGTCGGCGTTGACGCCCGCAGGCCAGGCGGTGATCGATCAGCTCCTGCCCGCCTTCAACCGCGTGCCCGACTACACCATCGTGGTCGAGGGGCATACCGACAACGTGCCCATCCAGACTGCGCGCTTCCCGTCCAACTGGGAACTGGCCGCAGGGCGCGCGGGCAGCGTGGTGCGGCACCTGCAAAGCCGGGGGCTCAACCCCACGCGGCTGCGCGCCTCGGGCTATGCCGACACGCGGCCCATTGCCGCCAACGCCACGCCCGAAGGGCGCGCGGCCAACCGCCGGGTCGAAATCACCATGGAGTCGCCGCAGACCACCCGTTGAGTCGCATTTGCCGGGACTTCCTACAATCCCCGCATGCTTGACGATTTTCCCCAAGCGGCCGCTGCCCGGCCGCAAACCAGCCTGTTCCAAAGCCCCCTGCTGCAATCGCTCAATGAAGAACAGCGCGCAGCAGTGACGCTGCCTGCCGAGCACGCACTCATCCTGGCAGGCGCGGGCTCGGGCAAGACGCGCGTGCTCACCACGCGCATCGCCTGGCTGCTGTCCACTGGGCAGGCTACGCCCGGTGGCATTCTGGCTGTGACCTTCACCAACAAGGCGGCCAAGGAGATGCTCACCCGTCTGTCGGCACTGCTGCCGGTGAACGTGCGCGGCATGTGGATCGGCACCTTCCACGGCCTGTGCAACCGCCTGCTGCGCGCCCACTGGAAGCTGGCCAAGCTGCCGCAGGCCTTCCAGATTCTGGACACGCAAGACCAGCTCAGCGCCATCAAGCGCCTGGTCAAGCAGTACAACATCGACGAAGAACGCTTCAAGCCCAAGGAGCTGCAGTGGTTCATTGCCGGGTGCAAGGAAGATGGCCTGCGCCCTTGGCAGATGACCCCGCGCGACGAGGACCAGCGCAAGCGCATCGAGATCTACCAGCTCTACGAAGACCAGTGCCAGCGCGAGGGCGTGGTGGACTTTGGCGAGCTGATGCTGCGCAGCTTTGAACTGCTGCGCGACAACGACCCGCTGCGTGAGCACTACCAACGGCGCTTCCAGCACATTCTGGTGGACGAGTTCCAGGACACCAACAAGCTGCAGTACGCCTGGCTCAAGCAACTGGCCGGGCACGACGACAACGGCCGCTTTGTGCCGGGCGGCAACGCCGTGCTGGCCGTGGGTGATGACGACCAGAGCATCTACGCCTTCCGGGGCGCGCGCGTGGGCAATATGGCCGACTTCGTGCGCGAGTTCGGCGTGAAGCACCAGATCAAGCTGGAGCAGAACTACCGCAGCCACGGCAACATCCTGGAAGCGGCCAACCAGCTCATCGACCACAACCGCCACCGCCTGGGCAAGAACCTGC
>CAMLOF010000028.1 GCA_946481585.1 uncultured Macromonas sp.
AGCTACTTCTACAGCCGCGACATCGGCCGCATCTACCGCGTGGGCGAGGCGCTGGAATACGGCATGGTCGGCATCAACGTGGGCATCCTGGCCACCGAGCACGTGCCCTTCGGCGGCGTCAAGCAATCCGGCCTGGGCCGCGAAGGCTCGCACCACGGCATGGACGACTACGTCGAGATCAAGTACCTGTGTGTGGGCGACATCCTTAAATGATGCGCGCCAGCGCCAGAGGAAAATAGTCGAATACAATCTGGCGCATCGCGGGCGTCGTTCAATGGTAGGACTCTTGCTTCCCAAGCAAATAACGTGGGTTCGATTCCCATCGCCCGCTCCACTTTTCAGCCAGCACTCGCCTGTTCCGTAGCCCAGGCGGATCTCCGCCACGGCACGCGGCCACCATGCCATGACGCAGACTACTTCCCAGACCGCTGGCACGTCGCTCCCGCGCATTGCCGTTCTAGGTATCGGCATGATGGGATTTCCCATGGCGCGGCGCCTGTGTGAAGCAGGCTACACGGTGCATGCGTGGAACCGTTCACGCGACAAAGCCGAACGACTCTCGCCCTTCGGCGCACACATCCACGACACCCCGGCCCAGGCGGTATCAGGCGCCGACATCGTCATCACCCTGCTGCTCGACGGCGATGCCGTAGCGAACGTGCTGTTCGACCCCGCAGCGCAAACCGCCCTGCGGCCCGGCACACTCGTTGTCGACATGTCGTCCATCCGGCCAGCGCAAGCGCAAGACCACGCTGCGCGCCTGGCTGGCATTGGCGTCGCACATCTTGATGCCCCTGTCTCTGGCGGTACGGTGGGTGCAGAACAAGGCACGTTGGCCATCATGGCTGGCGGTGAAGTGGCAGACTTTGAACGCGCCGCACCGGTTCTGCAGGTGCTGGGGCGTGTCACCCATGTTGGCAAACACGGTGCCGGGCAACTGGCCAAGCTCGCCAACCAGATGATCGTGGGCATCACCATCGGTGCCGTGGCTGAAGCACTGCTGCTTTGCCAAAAAGGCGGTGCCGATATTGCCAAGGTCCGTGAAGCCATCAGCGGCGGCTTTGCCGAAAGCCGCATCCTGCAGGTGCATGGGCAGCGCATGGTGGACAACGACTTCGCCAAACGCGCCGCCATGACCGTGCAGCTCAAGGACATGCGCAACGCTCTGCTCACCGCCGAAGGCTTGGGCTTCGACGCCCCGGTCACAACGCTCTTCGAGCAACTCTACGCGCAAGCGGTCACTGACGGCCTGGGGGAACTTGACCACTCAGGGCTGTTCGTTGAACTCGCACGCCGCAATGGCATGACATGACGAACCAGGCGGCACCAGCACCCGCCCGTCGCTCCAGACAACACTGGGCGGTTGCCGCTCTGGTGTTCACCGTATCTGGGCTGATCTTCTCCTACCTCATCTGGCAACTCGAGGAACGCCGCGCTACCGCACAACGCACGACGGTGCTCAACATCGCGACCGAGCAGGCTCAGGTCATCGAAAGCCGGATCCAACGGCTCATGTCTGCCACCTACCTGCTTGCCGCCATCGTCCGAAAAGATGGTGGCGAGGTGCGCCAGTTTGAAGAAGTCGCCACCCAGATCCTCCCCTTCTATCCGGGCGTGCAGTCGTTGGCGCTGTCGCCTGGCGGCGTCATCCGGCATGCCGTGCCACTCGAGCCCAACCGCGGCTCCATCGGTTTCAACCAGCTGGCCGATCCCGCCCAGAGCCCCGAGGCCTTCCTCGCCCGTGACACTGGCCGACTCACCCTGGCTGGTCCGGTCAATCTGGCCCAGGGTGGCGTGGGTGCCGTAGGCCGCCTGCCCATCTTCCTGCCCGACGACAAAGGCAATAACCGCTTCTGGGGGTTTGCCAACGTCATCATCCGCTTCCCCGAATCGCTCGCATCCACCGGCATGGACAACCTTCCAGGCCTCGGTTACGACTACGAACTGTGGCGCGTAAAACCCGACAACGGTGAGCGGCAGGTGATTGCTTCATCTTCACACAGCGGCGACGGAATCCGGCTGATCGAGCCCGTCAGCAAGACACTGCAGGTCCCCAACGGACAGTGGACCCTGAGCGTGGCGCCCAGCAAGGGCTGGGGCAAGTCAGCCGAACTTGGTTGGTACGCCAGCGCAAGCTTGCTCTTCAGCGCCATGCTTGCCTATCTGGTCAAGCTGGTGCTGGATCAAAAGCGGCACAGAATTTCACTCGAAGAACAGGTATATCGCCGCACCCAGGACATCCGCTCCGTCCAGGACCAGTTGCAGGCAACACTGGACGCCATTCCCGACTTGATGTTCGAACTCGACATGGATGGCAGACAGTACAGAGTTCACGCCATCGACGAGCAGCAACTGGTGGTACCTGCGGCAGAGCAGCTCGACGGCCGGACCATCCACGACTTCCTTCCAGCTGATGTGTGCGCGACCATCACACAGGCGATGCGGGACGCCCAGGTTCACGGGCGTTCATCTGGCCAGCAATACTGCCTGTCCATGCCAGAGGGCCCTCGCTGGTACGAACTGTCCGTGTCTTGCAAGCCAGCAGAACCCGGCCAAAGCCCGCGCTTCATACTGCTGACCCGAGACATCACCGCACGCAAACGCGCAGAGGCAGACCTCATCCTCGCCGCCAAGGTGTTCGAACAGAGCAGTGAGGCCTTCCTCATCACCGATGCACTCAAACGCATCATCAGGGTTAACCCCGCCTTCACTGAAATCACAGGCTACGCACCGGAGGAAGTCATAGGCAAGACGCCACGCGTGCTCGCCTCCGGCAGGCACGGACCCGGTTTTTACCAGCGCATGTGGCGCGAGCTGCAGCGCGGCGGCGAATGGCAGGGCGAAGTGTGGAACCGGCGCCGCAATGGCGAAGTTTTCCCGGAGTGGCTGTCAATCACCCGCGTGCAGAACGAAGACGGGCAAACCACCCACTACATCGCCATCTTCACCGACACCACTCAACGCAAGGCCCAGGAAGCCAAGATACGCAACCTCGCGTACTACGACTCCCTCACAGGCCTGGCCAACCGCAGCCTGCTCAAGGACCGTGTCCAGCACGACGTCAGCCAAGCCAAACGCCACCAGAGCAAACTCAGCCTGCTGTTCATCGACCTGGATCACTTCAAGAACATCAACGACTCGCTAGGCCACCAAGTGGGCGACGGCGTGCTCATCGAAGTGGCCAAAAGACTGCAGTCGCTTGTTCGGGAGCAGGACACCATCGCCCGGCTCGGGGGTGACGAGTTCGTCGCGGTGCTGCCTGACACCGATGCCGACGGCGCCGCCCACATGGCGCGCAAACTGCTCGACCTCGTTGCCCGGCCCTATCAGGTCAAGCAACAGGAACTCACCGTCACACCGTCCATTGGCATCTCGCTGTTTCCTGATGACGGCTCCGATTTCGAGACCCTATACCGCTGCGCAGACACGGCCATGTACCGTGCCAAGCAGGAAGGCCGCAACGGCTTCAGCTTCTTCACCCACGAAATGCAGGCGCACTCCATCCGCCGCCTGCAACTTGAGAATGCCCTGCGCAGAGCGCTGGAGCGCGATCAACTCACCCTGCACTACCAGCCTCAGGTATCCGTGCAGGATGGCACGTTCATCGGCGTCGAGGCCCTGCTGCGCTGGAACCATCCTGAATGGGGCCCCGTCTCACCCGCCGAGTTCATCCCTGTGGCCGAAAGCAGTGGGCAGATCCTCGCCATAGGCGAGTGGGTGTTGCGCAACGCGGCCATTCAGGTACGCCGCTGGATGGATGAGGGACTGCCGCCCATGATCCTTGCGGTCAACCTGTCAGCCGTTCAGTTCCGCCACCCTCAGCTGCCGGAGCTTGTGGTTCAAATTGTCAAGGACACCGGGCTGCCCGCCCACTGCCTGGAACTGGAACTGACCGAAAGCGCGGCCATGCACGACCCGGAACGTGCCATTGAAACGATGAATGCCCTGCATGGGCAGGGCATTCTGATGTCGGTGGACGATTTCGGCACCGGGTACTCTTCACTCAACTACCTGAAGCGCTTTCAGGTCTACAAGCTGAAGATCGATCAAAGCTTCGTGCAAGACGTGACCAACGACCCCGAAGACGCCAGCATCGTCGCCGCCATCGTTCACATGGCCCACAGCCTGGGCCTTAAGGTCATTGCCGAGGGCGTGGAAACCCAGGATCAACTGGATTTCCTGCGCGCCCAAGGCTGCGACGAAATGCAGGGCTATTACCTGGCGCGACCCTTGCCACCAAACGGCTTGGAAGCTTGGCTGCGCGGGCGGTTGTCGCCACCAAAGGACTGACGCGCCCCTTCGCCACGGCCAAAACCGTGGCGCGGGCCGGCACCGGCTTCACGATCGCCGCCAAAACCACGGCCGCCGCCGAATTCACGCGCACCGCCACCAAATTCGCGAGCGCCACCGCCAAAACCACCACCCGAACCATGTCGGCGCGGACCACCACGGCCCGGACGGCGTGCGTCATTGCGCGGTTCGTACACCGGCTTCTTGGGCTCCAGGCCAGGAATGGTCTGGGTCTTGATGGCCTGTTGGCTGTAGGCCTCGATCTCGCCAATCTTGCGGCGATCGCGGAACTCGGCCATGGTCACAGCCAAACCCTGCCGACCCGCACGGCCCGTGCGGCCGATACGGTGCACGTAGTCCTCGGCCTTCATCGGCAGCCCAAAGTTGAACACGTGGGTGATCGTGGGCACGTCGATGCCACGGGCAGCCACGTCAGTGGCCACCAGGATCTGCACACGCCCATCACGCAGCGCCATCAGGCGGCGGTTGCGCAAGCCCTGGCTCAGCGCGCCGTGCAACGCCACGGCAGAGAAACCCACCTGCTGCAGCTCTTCGGCCAGCGCGTCGCACTCGATCTGTGTGCTGGCAAAAACGATGGCCTGGTCGATGGCGGCGTCACGCAGCCAGTGGTCCAGCAGCTTGCGCTTGTGCTCGGGGCTGTCACACCAGAACAGCATCTGCTCGATGTTGACGTGCTTGTCCTGCGGCGTATCGATCTGGATACGCTGCGGCTCGCGCATCACACGGGCAGCCAGTTGCTGGATGCGCGGCGCGAAGGTCGCGCTGAACATCATGGTCTGCTGACGAGCAGCGGTCAGGCGGTTGACTTCGGCCAGGTCGTCAGAGAAGCCCAGGTCCAGCATGCGGTCGGCTTCGTCCACCACCAGGAACTGCACTTTGTCGAGCTGGATCTGCCCGCTACGCTGCAGGTCGAGCAGGCGACCAGGCGTGGCCACCACCAGATCGGCGTTCTGCAGCTTGGCGATCTGCACTTGGTAAGGAATGCCACCCACCACGTTGGCAATGCGCAGGCCACGGCAATGCTTGACCAGATCGATGGCGTCATGCGCCACCTGCTGGGCCAGTTCGCGCGTGGGGCACAGCACCAAAGCGCCCGGCACCGCCGGTTTGAAGTGGCGTGCAAGCAGCGGGTTCTTGCGCTTGGCGCGCTTGGGAGCGGGCTTGCCTTCGGCCTCGGCCTGTGCCACCTGCTTGTCCCATTCAGCGCGTTCCTTGGCCTCGGCCTCGGCTTGCTGCTGAATCAGGGTGTGCAGCACCGGCAGCAGGAAAGCCGCCGTCTTGCCGCTGCCCGTCTGGCTGGAGACCATCAGGTCGATGAAGCCTGCGTCCTGTGCATCCTTGGGCATGGCCTTAGGAATGGCAGCCTGCTGCACCAGCGTCGGCTGGGTGAAACCCAGGTCGGTCACTGCCTGCACCAATTGCGGGTCCAGGCCCAGGGCCTCGAAGGGGTTGTTTTGAATTTCAGTCATGTCATTCGTCCTTGCGCTTGAATAGGATGCGCAAATGAACAGACGAACCCGGCCAGCCATGCTGACTCAAGGGCATCCGCTCTGTTCGTGGTCACAAAAAACATCAACCACAAACAGATCGGCATGCCTGACCGCCCACAGAGGAGCGAATTCGGGGATGCGTGAGGCGAATCGATTGCCGTTTAAACGGCAAGTCCGGCAACAAGGCCGGCGCGAAGCCAAAGCGTGGGGCAGATGTGCGATAACGCCGCTCGAAAGCGGCGCAAGTCGAATTATTGCACGATTTCGGGTTTTCCCCTAATCGCACGTCACAAATACGCCATCAGGGGTTCATCACGTACTGAATAGCGTGGTACAGCAGCGCCGCCAACAGGGCCGTCGCAGGCACCGTCACAATCCACGCCGCCACAATACGCATCACCACGGCACGCTTCACAATCTCCTGCTTGTAGGCCTTCTTCAGCGCCTTGCGCTCTTTCTTGTCGAAGGTGCCCACATCTGCCCCGGTGGCCTGGGGCACAACCCCCTTGGCCTTGGCACGCTTCTTCATCTCTGCCAGCATGCGCTTCTTTTCTTCCACCGGGGCGGCTTCAAACCTCAACAGGTAAGCCTCCACCGCCTCACGGTCCTCGCCCTGGTGGCCTGCCCGCACAATGGCTTCCATCTTGGCGTAATTCACCTTCAGCAACTCACGCAGAAAGCCCACGCCAAACACGGCACCAATGGCCACGTGCGTGGACGACACCGGCATGCCGAAGTGCGAGGCAACAATGACCGTCAGCGTGGCAGACATGGCAATCGAGTAGGCCCGCATGCGGTCCAGCTCGGTAATTTCCTTGCCCACCGTCATGATCAGGCGGCCGCCGTACAGCGCCAACCCCACGGACAGGCCGAGCGCCCCCAACACCATCACCCACATAGGCGTTGCCGCCTTTGCCGACACAACGCCGTCAACAATCGCCTCATAAATCGCCGCCAATGGGCCAATCGCATTGGCAACGTCGTTTGCACCGTGGGCAAAGCTGAGCAAAGCGGCAGAAAAAACCAACGGCCAGGTGAACAGCGCGTTCACGCCATCCTTGCTGTTGGACTGCCTGCGTGCCTGCCGAGCAATCGGCTTGCTCACGAGCAGATACACAACCACAGCAATCACTGCCCCCCACAGCACGGCGGCGCCGAAACCCACCTTGAGCACTTGGGACACGCCCTTGAGCAACATGTAGGTGGCAAACACCCAGGCCATCACCGCAACGAACACCGGCACCATGCGCGCCGCAGCCTGAGTCATATCGGCCTGATACGTCATGGTGCGCTTGATGATGTAGAGGAACAGTGCCGCGACGATACCGCCCATCAGAGGCGAAACAATCCAGCTGGCAACGATGGAGCCGATGGTGCCCCAGTTGACGAGCCCCCAACCGCCGGAGGCAATACCCGCCCCCATAACTGCGCCGATGATGGAGTGTGTGGTTGAAACAGGCGCCCCCAGCATCGTCGCGAGGTTGAGCCATAGCGCACCAGCAAGCAGCGCCGCCAGCATGAGCCAGGTGAACTGCTGCGGGTCGGCAAAGGCTTTGGAGTCGATGATGCCGCCCTTGATGGTGCCAACCACTTCACCCCCAGCGACGATGGCACCCAGGGCCTCGAAGATGGCCGCAATGAGAATCGCCCATCCCAGGCTGATGGCACCTGACCCCACGGCTGGCCCCATGTTGTTGGCCACGTCGTTGGCGCCAATATTCATGGCCATGTAGCCACCCACCGCCGCCGCCACGATCAGGAACCACAAGCCCTGGGTGGACAGGCCCGGCAGGCCGTCGGCGTTGAAGGACGCATACAAGCCGATGCCGATCAGGAATGCGACCGCGGCCGCCAGGCGCAGCATTTGCCGCAGGTGCTCTTGACCCGCGCGCGTGGCAGGCTTCAGGGACATGTTGACTGACATGTTGGTACTCTTCTTTTCGTGTATCAACGCCCGCCGTTCCTCTGTCGGGAACCGGTCGGCCGCTTCGGGAAAGTCAAAAAATGGTCAACGCAGGAAATGCTGCCGGTAATGCTCAAGCTCGTCGATGGACTCATGCACATCCGCCAGGGCGGTATGCCGCTGATGCTTCTTGAATGCGGCGTAAACCTCAGGCTTCCAGCGCTTGGCCAGTTCCTTCAGCGTGCTCACATCCAGATTGCGGTAGTGAAAGTAGCCCTCCAGCTTCGGCATGTACTTCACCAGAAAGCGCCTGTCCTGCCCGATCGTGTTCCCACACATGGGCGACCCGTTCTTTGGCACATAGCGCTGAATGAATTCCAGCAATTGCGCCTCGGCCTGCGCCTCGGTCAAGGTGCTGGCCTTCACTTTGTCAATCAAGCCGCTCTTGCCGTGCGTGCCTTTGTTCCAGGCATCCATGCCATTGAGCACCTCGTCGCTTTGGTGAATGACGAGCACCGGCCCATCAATGCGCGGCGACAGGTTCGGGCCGGTGATGACGACTGCAATCTCCAGCAGGCGCTCGCGCTCGGGGTCCAGGCCACTCATTTCGCAGTCGAGCCACACCAGATTCTGGTCGCTGCGCGCCAGGGCGGGCTGCGCGTCTGCCGGTAAGGCAGCGGTTTCGGCCGCTGCGGCCAAGGGGTTGTCTTGCAAACTCATAACCCGCAATTCTCGCCGATCCGGCACATTAGCCTCTCAGTTTCGCTAGACTCTGCCGGATGAATGTTGTATCGGCCCCATCCGCCGCGGCCTGGACTGCGGTTTTCTGTGTCTTGCTGTTGAGCGGCCTGCTCACGCGCCTTTGGCTTGCGCACCGGCAAATTCGGCACATTGCTCTGCACCGCGACCAGGTGCCATCAGCTTTTGCAGGCACGGTCGATCTGGCAGCCCACCGCAAGGCGGCCGACTACACCATCGCCAAAGGCCGGCTGGGTGTGCTGGAGATGGGGCTTGGTGCAGCTGTGTTGATTGGCTGGACGCTGCTTGGCGGGCTGGACCTTCTCAACCAATGGCTGCGCGACTGGCTTGGTAATGGCCTTTGGCAGCAGCTCGCGCTGCTCGCCGGGTTCATGCTCATCGGCGGGCTGATCGATCTGCCCTTGTCCTGGTACCGCACTTTCCGGCTGGAAGAGCGTTTTGGCTTCAACCGCACCACGTTGCGCCTGTGGTTGGTCGATGGCGTGAAAGGCGTGCTCGTAGGTGCGATGGTTGGCCTGCCTCTGGCCGCCTTGGTGCTGTGGCTGATGGAAGCCGCAGGCCCTGCATGGTGGCTGTGGGCCTGGGGCGTCTGGGTGGGCTTCAACCTCTTGATGCTGGTGTTTTACCCAACGGTGATCGCCCCTATCTTCAACAAGTTCACCCCGCTGGAAGACGCTGAACTTCGCCAACGCATCGAAGCCTTGATGAAGCGGTGCGGGTTCAAAGCACAAGGGTTCTACGTGATGGACGGCAGCCGTCGCAGCGCGCATGCCAACGCCTACTTCACGGGGTTTGGCCCGGCCAAGCGTGTGGTGTTCTTCGACACCCTGCTGAAGCAACTTTCTCCGGGCGAACTCGATGCCGTGCTGGCCCATGAGCTTGGGCACTTCCACCATCGTCACATCGTCAAGCGAGTCGTCACGCTCTTTGCCTTGAGCCTGCTTGGTTTCGCATTACTGGGCTGGCTTCAGGGCCAAGTCTGGTTCTACACCGGCCTGGGGGTCACGCCCAACATGGACGCACCCAACAGCGCCTTGGCGCTGCTGCTGTTTGTCAGTGTCTCGCCACTGGTCACCTTCTTCACTGCCCCGCTGAGCAGTTACGTATCGCGCAAGCATGAGTTCGAGGCCGACGCCTTTGCGGCACGCCATGCCAGCGGCCGCGATCTGCAGCAGGCGCTGCTCAAACTCTACCGCGACAACGCCAGTACCCTTACCCCCGACCCCCTCTACGTGCGCTTCTACTACTCGCACCCGCCAGCAGGCGAACGGCTGGCGCAACTGGGTGCCAGCGCATGACCGCAGCACTCAAACAGGGTTTGGTCGTGGCCGCTCATGGCCGCCACTGCCTGGTCGAGACCCCCGAGGGGGAGCGGCTGCTCTGTCACCCCAGGGGCAAGAAAAGCCAGGCTGTGGTCGGCGACCGGGTGTGGTGGCAACCCAGTGGCGACGAAGGCAGCATCGAGAAACTGCAGGATCGTCGCAACCTCCTCTACCGCCAGGACGAAATACGCACCAAGTCCTTTGCGGCCAACCTGGACCAGGTGCTCGTACTGCTGGCGGCCGAGCCAGAGTTCTCCGAAAGCCAGCTCACGCGCGCACTGATTGCCGCCCATGCCGAAGGCATACCCGTCCTCATCGTGCTCAACAAGCGCGACATTGGGGGCATCTTCGAGCGCGCATGGCTACGGCTTGCGCCCTACCTCTCCATGGGGGAAACGGTACTGCCCCTGTCCCTCGCCACCCCACAGGACCCCAGCGTCACAGAATTGACCGCGCACTTGGCGGGCAAGACGACGTTGATTCTGGGGCCGTCAGGTGCGGGCAAGAGCACACTGATCAACCGCCTCGTGCCGCAGGCACAAGCCCAAACCGGGGAAATCTCCCGTGCGCTCAACTCCGGTAAACACACCACCACCAGCACCACCTGGTATTGGATGGATTCGGGGCGTCAAACCGCGTTGATCGACTCGCCTGGATTCCAGGAATTTGGCCTGCACCACATCGAACCTGCGCGCCTGGCGCAACTGATGCCCGACATGGCTGCACACCTGGGAAACTGCCGTTTCTACAACTGCACCCACCTGCACGAACCCGGCTGCTCTGTGCGTGATGCGGTAGGTGGAGCGGGGCCTGACGCCATCAGCCCCAACCGCTACCGACTGTACGGCGAGCTCTTCAACGAACTCTCACAACGGCGTTACTGAGCCTTTTCAGCTCAACCTACCAGGCGGGCCAGGGTCACCAGGGCAAGCAGCAGCAACCACAAGACAACGCTGCGCCACACCAGCCCCACAACGCTGGCCAAATGCGCCAACTGGGGCTCACGCCCCTCTGTGCCCGGCGGCGCAGGTTCCGCCGGGGCAGCCCCCAAAGGCCTGCCACCAAGACGAACGTTGATGGCACCGGCCGTGGCCGCCAGAACCACGCCATCGTTGGGCGTGCCCAGGCGGTCCGAGTCCTGCCGCCAAGAAGCCACTGCTTCCTCGAAGTTGCCCGCTACCGCGAAGCCCAGTGCCGTGACCCTTGCGGGCACAAAGTCAAGCACGTCCCACGCTTTGGCCGCCGCATGCTGAAGCGCCACGCTGGGGGCATCCTGCGGCGCAGCCCGCCAGGCGCGGGAAAGAAACTCTGCCATCCGGTACAACACTGCTCCGGCTGGCCCCAAACCCAACATCGCCAGCACCACGAAGCACACCAGCACACCAAAAACGTGCCGGTGTGCCGCAAGCACGGAATGCTCAATCACGTGGCGCAAGACCTCATGGCGAGGCAAGTCGTTCACGTCAACACCCTGCCAATGGGCCAGCGCGGCGCGGGCTCCAGCTTCGTCGCCAGACTCCAGCGCTTCCCGGATCGCCGTGAAATGGTGGCTGAACTGGCGAAAACCCAGCGTCATGTAAAGCACCAGAGCGGTCCAGGCGAATGCCATCAGTCCGCTCACTTGCCACAACATGCCGTACACCCCAGTGGCCAGCAATGCCGGGACACCGGCCGCCAGCAACCAGGCAGACCAGCCGTGGTGCCGTTGCCCCGCGTCCAGGGTGTGGCGCACCCAGCGGGCCCACGACCGCATGCCACCGTGTACCACGTTGTCGTGGCCGAGCGGTCGCGCCTGCTCCAACAGCAATGCCAAGAGAATCGCGAAAAAACTCATGCGCGCATCATAGCGGTCACGCCGCCAGAAAGCGGTAAAAGTTGCGCAGCATCCCCGCAGTGGCCCCCCAGATGAAGCGCTCCTTCGTCGCATCTGTATAGGGCATGGAGAACCATTCACGCGGGCGCCCTTCCCAGAGCATCGCGTGACGGCGGTGGTTGGCCGGGTTCATCAGAAAGTCCAGCGGCACCTCGAACGTGTCTTCAACCTCCCCTGGGTTGGGCATGAGCGAAAACCCCTCGTGAACCAGCGCCACCACAGGCGTGACGATGAACGCCGTGCCGGTCACATACTCCGGCAGACAGCCCAGCACCTCAACATGCTCAGGCGCCAGTCCCACCTCCTCCTGGGCTTCACGCAGCGCGGCAGCAACCGCATCAGCATCATCTTCGTCAAGTTTGCCGCCAGGAAAAGCCACCTGCCCCGCGTGGGTTGGCAAGTGTGATGTGCGCTGGGTCAAAAGCAGCGTTGGGCGGGCTCTCACTACCACAGGCACCAACACGGAAGCGTGCCTGGGTTCACGTTCGGTGAATTTCGGCTCACGCCTCACCTCGGGCTGCCAGGATGGGGGGTGAAGAAAACGCTCCCTCAGTGCTTCGGGTGTGAGCAGCCCCTGCGGCACTGGCGGCAGGTGTGCGTCTGTGCCCACGACAGGGATCTTGGCTGGGTCGATCATGCGCACTCCAAACGCCAGGCAACAGTGGCCCGGGCCATGGAAACTTGAACAGGCTCGCGTCTGAAACTACATTGCATGCACAGATTGTGCTGCACCACAACGACAGGGAGTGTCACCATGCCATCGATCCTCAAACGGGTTATTGCCTGCTTTGCCGCCTTTTGTTCGACCTGCGCCATGGCGGTCGTGGACATCAACTTGGCGCCACCAGACGACCTGATGGCGTTCAAGGGCATAGGCCCCAGCACGAGCAAAAAGATCGTTCGCGCCCGCCCATTCCGGGACTGGCAGGACCTGCTGGATCGGGTCTCAGGCATCGGCCCCAAGACAGCCGAAAAGCTGTCGGCCCAGGGACTCACCGTGAATGGCCGTGCCTACAGCCCTGCGCCCGTCGTCTGGAAACGGTTTGAACCACGCCCTTTGAAGCCCATGCCTTGACCGCCGCAAAAACTATGCATTAAACGCATAGCCCAATTGGGCTTTGGCCTTGGACAAGCGAAGTGCGCAGGACTATTCTCCGTCCCACGTTCAACCACTTGTTCCAAACATGGACAACACCTCCGCGATCACTCGCCTCCCTGCCTCTCCCACAGCTCATGCGCTGCCGTCCTATCTGCAGGCCGACCACCTCGGTCCTTGGGGCATCTTCCTGCAGCAGGTAGACCGCGTCACCCCCTACCTGGGTGACCTGGCCCGTTGGGTCGAAACGCTCAAACGCCCCAAGCGCATCCTGATCGTTGACGTCCCCATTCATCTGGACAACGGCACCGTGGCCCACTTTGAGGGCTACCGGGTTCAGCACAACACCTCGCGCGGACCGGGCAAAGGTGGTGTGCGCTTCCACCAGGATGTCACGCTCTCCGAAGTCATGGCCCTGTCGGCGTGGATGTCCATCAAGAACGCCGCCGTCAACGTGCCCTACGGTGGCGCCAAGGGTGGCATCCGCGTTGACCCGCGCACCCTGTCCCGCGCGGAACTCGAGCGCGTGACCCGCCGCTACACCAGCGAAATCGGCCTGATCATCGGCCCCACCAAGGACATTCCTGCGCCCGACGTGAACACCAACGACCAGGTGATGGCGTGGATGATGGACACCTACTCCATGAACGTTGGTGAAACCGCAACTGGCGTCGTCACCGGCAAGCCCGTGGACCTGGGCGGCTCGCTCGGCCGTCGCGAAGCCACTGGCCGAGGTGTCTTCACCGTGGGGGTTGAAGCGGCACGCCGCATCGGCCTTGACGTCAGCAAGGCACGCATCGCCGTACAGGGCTTTGGCAACGTGGGCGGTGTTGCAGGCAAGCTCTTTTCAGAGGCTGGCGCGCGCGTGGTCGCCGTTCAAGACCACGGCGGCACCATCTACCGCGAGGCTGGACTGGACGTTCCGGCGCTGCTTGCTCACGTAGCCGAAAACGGCTCGGTTGCAGGCTTCCCCCACGCCGATGTGATCAGTCACGACACCTTCTGGGAAGTGGATTGCGACATCCTCATCCCGGCAGCCCTGGAGCAGCAGATCACGGAAAACAACGCCGACCGCATCCGCGCTCGCATGATCATCGAAGGCGCCAACGGCCCGACCACGCCAGCCGCCGACGACATCCTGCGTGACCGCGGCGTGCTCGTTCTGCCGGACGTGATCGCCAACGCAGGTGGCGTGACGGTGAGCTACTTCGAGTGGGTGCAGGATTTCTCCAGCTTCTTCTGGAGCGAGGAGGAAATCAACGAGCGCCTGATCCGTATCATGCGCAGCGCGTTCGACACGGTCTGGCACGTGGCCGAGGAGCACGGTGTGAGCCTGCGTACCGCAACGTACATCGTGGCATGCCATCGCATCCTGCGCGCGCGTGACCTGCGCGGCCTCTACCCCTGATAACTGTGGCGGGGTTGTCCCCCGCCAGGGGTATCACTGCAAGGTTTCCTTGAGCAGTGGCAGATCGGGCAACGGAATCACGCCAATGCCCTCCTCAAGGAGGTCGCGAGTCTCTTCCGGACTCGCGCGCCCCCGAATGCTTCGTTTCTCTGCGTCGCCATGGTGCATGCGACGTGCTTCTGAAGCGAATCGTTCGCCCACGTCCTCGGTACCGGCTACCACTTCGCGCAACGCCTGAAGCATGGCGGCCTGCACCTCGGCTGGTACACCAGAGTGCGCTTCCTTGCCCAGCGTCGAAACCTCTGGCGTGCTTTTCTCTGGCACGCTCGAATGCCCCAGATTCAACCTGGGAGCGCTCAACCGCTTTTCGACCCGTTTTTCACCACACACCGGGCATTCCAACAGCCCACTGGCGAGCTGGGATTGAAAATCTTCCTCAGAGGCGAACCAACCCTCAAAAATGTGGGCCTGCGCACATGCAAGGTTCAAGACCTTCACGGCAAGGCCTCCTCAACGCTCCGCCATTCCAATGGCCAAGCACCGCTTTGAACGTTCTGCAACCACAAGGCACCGGTCAGCGTCTTGGCATCTGTAACCACACCGTCGCGACACGCCCGCAGAAGTTCGTCTGGCGTGGCTGTCAACACATCCAGAAACTCGCCTTCATCCAAGCGGCGTTCGCCCAGGGTCAAGCCCCTGGCAAACCAGATGTCGATGAACTCCGTGGCGTAGGAAATGACGGGGTGCAGAACGCCAGCACGGGCCCATTCGCGGGCACGGTAACCGGTCTCTTCAAGCAATTCGCGCTGTGCACAAGCCAGAATGTCCTCGCCCGGATCTAGCTTGCCAGCCGGAAACTCGATCATTGCCCTTTGCAGGGGATAGCGAAACTGCCTCTCCAGTACCACGCGCCCGTCATCCAGGATCGGTATGACCATGACGGCACCTGGATGGGCTATGTACTCGCGTGTTGTCTGGGTTCCGTCGGGTAGCCGTACCACATCGCGCATGGCGTGCAGAAAATGGCCCCTGAATACGGTCTCGCTGCTGAGACGAACCTCCGCCAGATGCGCTGGCTGAACGTCGGGCAATAAGGTCATGGCCGCCTCAACGGCGCCGACCCAGGTAGCGATAGACGAAACCCGGGAAGGCAAAAGTCAGGAACATGGCGCCAGTGATGGCGTAAAACTCCCAGCCCTGAGGATAGATCTGCCCTTGATGCTGTTCCAACGCCAAACCTAAGCCGCCGACAACAAAATACAGTACCAGCAGCTCCAGCAAACGCAGCCAAAGCGACTTGATGGCTGCGTGCCGAGGAATCAGCGCAAGAAGCCGCTCATTGAAGAAAGGCAAATTGGCGGCCAAGAAGGCCGCCCCAATCACCAGCCAGACAGACAGGGAGGAACTCATCCGGCTAGGATACCTCAGGCCAGCAAGGCCCGCACGGCATCGGCACAAAGGGCCATCAAGCCACCGGGAACAATGCCCAACACCAGAACCAGCGCGCCGTTCACCGACAGCACAGCACGCACGTCGAGGGGAGCATCGATTTGTGCCGTCTGCGTCGGAGCATCAAAGTACATCACTTTGATCACGCGCAGGTAGTAGAAGGCACCAATCAGGGACATGATGACAGCGAACACGGCCAGTCCGACGTAGATGCCGCCGCCAGCCTGCAGCAGCGCCTGCAACACAGACAGCTTGGCGTAGAAGCCAACCAGTGGCGGCACGCCTGCGAGCGAGAACATACAGGCTGCGAGAACGCCTGCGTAGAGCGGGCTGCGCTGGTTGAGACCGGCGAGGTCGGAGATCTCCTCGGACTCGAAACCCTCGCGCGTCAGCAGGAGCATCACGCCGAAGGTCGCCAGCGTGGTCAGCACGTAGGTGACGACGTAGAACATGGCCGCACCATACGCATTGGCCACGTTGCTGGCGTCACCGCCCACCACGCCGCCAACAAACGCCAGCAGCATGAAACCCATCTGCGCAATCGTGGAGAAAGCCAGCATGCGCTTGAAGTTGCTCTGAGCCACTGCCGCCAAGTTGCCCACCAGGAGAGACACCACGGCCAGCACCGCCAGCATCTGCTGCCAGTCGAAAGCCACGGGCAGCAGCCCCTCAACCAGCAGGCGCACGACGATGGCGAACGCTGCCAGCTTGGGCGCACCACCGATCACCAGAGTGATAGCGGTAGGCGCACCGTGATAGACGTCAGGCACCCACATGTGGAACGGCACCACACCCAGCTTGAAAGCCAGACCTGCCACCACGAACACCACACCCAGCACCAGGACCTGCTTCTGCTCTACCCCTGCGGCCACCACCTGAGCCACGGTAGGGATGTCGAGCGAACCCGTCGCGCCATAGACCAGCGACAGACCGTAAAGCAGAAAACCACTGGCCAAGGCACCCAGCACAAAGTACTTCATGGCAGCTTCGGTCGCACGAACTTCGTCACGACGCAACGCCACCAGCGCGTAGCTGGATAGGGTCAGCGTTTCCAGGCCCATGTAGATGACCAGGAAGTTGTGGCCCGAGATCATCACGAACATGCCCAGCAGCGCGAACATCGCGAGCGTGAAGAACTCACCTCCACGCAGCATGTCGCGGGCACCCGCATACGGGCGGCCATAGACCAGCGTCACCATCATGGCAATCGAGGCAAAACACTTGAGCCAGGAGCCCATGGGGTCGCTCACCACCATGCCGCCGAAACCCTCCAGGGTCTGACCACTGGACGCCAGGTAGCCCTCCAACACGGCAACCACGCCCAGGGTCAACAGCGTCAAACGGTAAGTCGCGCCACGCAGCGGAGACTTGACCACCAGATCGAACAGGGCGATCACGCAGGCCATCCCCAACAGCAGCAGTTCGGGGTAGACCGTGGCCCAGCTGAGACTGTCAATCATTGTTGTGCTCTTTCGAATCTAGGATCAAACTCAGGGCAGCTTGGAAACGGCCACGTGCTTCAGCAATTCCGCCACCGACGGGTTCATCACATCGGTGAACGGCTTGGGATGAATACCCATGTAAAGCACCATGACAGCCAGCAACGCCATGACCAGGAACTCACGCTTGTTGATGTCCAGGAGCGCCTTGACGTTGTCGTTGCCGACGGGGCCCAGATAGACACGCTTGAACATCCAAAGCGAGTACGCTGCGCCAAAGATCAGCGCGGTGGATGCAGCCATGCCGACCCAGAAGTTCACTTTCACAGCACCCAGGATCACCATCCACTCACCCACAAAGCCAGCGGTACCCGGCAGGCCACAGTTGGCCATGGTGAACAGCAACGCGAAGGCGGCGAAGTTGGGCATGGTGTTGACGACACCACCGTAATCGGCGATTTCGCGAGAGTGCACGCGGTCATACAGCACGCCAATACCAAGGAACATTGCAGCAGAGACGAAGCCGTGGGCAATCATCTGCACAATGGCACCGGAAACCGCCAGGTCGTTGAACAGGAAGAAGCCCAGCGACACGAAGCCCATGTGTGCCACGGACGAATAAGCCACCAGCTTCTTCATGTCCTTCTGGACCATGGCCACCAGCCCAACGTAGATCACGGCGATCAAAGACAGACCGATCATGAAACCAGCCCACTCGTGGGACGCATCGGGTGCGATGGGCAGAGAGAAGCGCAGGAAACCATAAGCACCCAGCTTCAGCATGATGGCGGCCAGCACGGCGGAACCACCCGTAGGCGCTTCCACGTGCACGTCGGGCAGCCAGGTGTGAACCGGCCACATCGGCACCTTCACGGCAAACGCCGCGAAGAAGGCAAAGAACAGTGCCGTCTGCACGCCTGCACCCAGAGGCAGCTTGTGCCAGGTGGCCAGATCGAAGCTGCCACCCGAGGCGTTGTACAGGTAGATCAACGCGATCAGCATCAGCAGCGAGCCGAGCAGCGTGTACAGGAAGAACTTGAACGCAGCGTAGATCTTGTTCGGCCCACCCCAGATACCGATGATCAGGTACATCGGGATCAGCGTGGCTTCGAAGAACACGTAGAACAGCA
>CAMLOF010000029.1 GCA_946481585.1 uncultured Macromonas sp.
CCACAACGAGGACACCATCGAGCAGTACCGCATCAACGGCCTGCGCCTGGGCCGCTTGCTTTACCAGGGTCGCTGGTTTGACCCACAGGCCATCATGCTGCGCGAAACCGCCCAGCGCTGGGTGGCGCGTGCCGTGACCGGCGAGGTGACGCTGGAGCTGCGCCGTGGCAACGACTATTCCATCCTGAACACCGACAGCCCGAACCTGACCTACGCGCCCGAGCGCCTGAGCATGGAGAAGGTGGAAGACGCGCCGTTCACCCCGATGGACCGCATCGGCCAGCTGACGATGCGCAACCTGGACATCACCGACACGCGCGCCAAGCTGGGCATCTACTCCCAGACCGGCCTGCTGTCGCTGGGCAAGGGCGACGACTTCCTGAAGCTGGGCGAGTAAGCGCGCTCACTGCTTAAAACCGAAAGGGCCGCGCAAGCGGCCCTTTTGTGTTGGGTACGCCAATCAAGGGCGTCGGTTCGGCAGAGCCTGCGCCCAGTCCGCAATACGCCGGGCCATGGGCGCGGTGGCGCGCGGGGCGCGGATGTCCCCCGCCAGCACGTGCTGCCCGGCAGATTCGCTGTAGGTCACGGCCTCCAGCGTCTTGGCTTCGCTGCCCAGGCGCGCAAAAACTTCACGGATCTCCGCTGGATCAACGGTCTGGTCGCGTTCTGAATAAAGAACAAGAACCGGCTTCGTGAAGCGTGACAGGTCGCTTTCACGCACATGCTTGACCAGCGCCATCATGGGGAACAAGGCGCGAGTGGGATGGCGGTGCGTCCAGGCCTGGGCCTCGCGCGGGTCGGAGCTGGCTTGGCCGCGCATTTCGCCCTCCTGCAACAAGGCCAGTTGCCGCCCCCAAGGGGTGTTGATGAGTTCCGCACGCTTGTTCTTGGGGCCGTAGTTGGGGGAGATGAAGGCGTAGGCCGCAACGTCACGACCCTCGGGCTGCATTGCCAGCCAAGTGGCCAGCGTGGCGCCGCTGGACACCCCCACCACCAGCACCTGGTCACCCAGCATGCCGCCGATGCGCGCCGCCTCCACGGCATCGGCCAGCCAGTCCTGCACAGTGACTTCGCCCATCGCCTCGCTGCTACGGCCATGGCCAGACAAGCGGCTCTGATAGAGGTTGGCGCCAAGGTGCTTTGCAACCGTCTCGGCAAGTGGCGCCGTCTCCAGGCGGCTGGCACTGTAACCGTGCAGATTGACCACGGCCCAGCCAGTGCGTTGGCCGGGCGTTCCGTGCCACACCACGCCTTTGGCCACGCCAGGGCGCAGGTCTGGGTAAGCGGCTTCGCGGCGCTGCAGCCAGCCGTCCAACGCAGACAGTTCGGCGGGCGGTTGGGTTCGATGGGTGGGCACGTCGGGACCGAAGTCGTTGCGCGGCCCTGCCAAATACAGCGCGAGCGCCAGCAGCAGCCCAGAGAAGACGACGCGCAAGGCACCGCCTCGCCACACCTTGCGGCCCCGCACCGAACCCAGCCGTTCCAAACCGCGCATACCGGTCAGACCACCACCGGCTCGGGTTCCAGCCGAATGCCAAAGCGCTCGTAAACGCTCGTCTGGATGGCGCGCGCCAGCGTCATGACTTCGCCTCCGGTGCAGGGGTGCTCGGCGTCACCCCGGTTCACCAGCACCAGTGCCTGTTTCTCGTACACGCCCGCGTGGCCCACGGTCTTGCCCTTCCAGCCGCAGGCATCTATCAGCCAGCCGGCCGCCAGCTTGATGCTGCCATCGGGCATGGGGTAGTGCACCACCTTGGGGTCGCGCCCGATGATGTCCGCGCACTGGTCGGGCGTGACCGTCGGATTCTTGAAGAAGCTGCCCGCGTTGCCTATCTGCGCTGGGTCGGGCAGCTTGGCGCGACGTATCTCGCAAATCCAGTCGAACACCTGCTGCGCGCTTGGCTCGGCAACGCCAGTCTCGGCCATCTTGCGCTCCAGATCCAGGTAGCCCAGTACGGGCTTCCAGGGTTTGGGCAGCCAGAAGCGCACGCGCAGGATCAGCGCGCGGCCAGCCAAACCAAAGCCGCGTTCACCGGCGCGTTCGTGCTTGAACACCGAGTCGCGGTAGCCGAAGCCGCACTGCGCGGCGTCCAGCGTGAAAGTCTGGCCGGTTTCCAGATCGATGGCGTCGAGCGAGTGGAAACGGTCTTGCAGTTCCACGCCGTAGGCGCCGATGTTCTGCACGGGTGAAGCGCCCACGGTGCCCGGGATGAGCGCCATGTTCTCCAGCCCAGGGCAACCCTGCGCCAGGGTCCAGGCCACGAAATCGTGCCAAACCTCACCCGCGCCAGCTTCCACCAACCAGCCGCGTTCGGTTTCCTGCAGCACGCGCCGCCCAGGAATCTCCACCTTCAACACCAGCTTGCGCACGTCGCCGGTCAGCACGATGTTGCTGCCGCCGCCCAGCACGAACACCTCGTCCGCACGCCAGTCGGGGTGACGGATCAGCGCTTGCGCATCGGCATCGGCACGTACCCGTGCCAGCCGGTGCGCACGCGCGGCAATGCCAAAAGTGTTCAGGCGCTGGAGCGCCACGTTTTTCTCGACTAACATGCAAGGATTGTCTCATTGGAACCCCAGCCACCCATGCCTTCTTTCGATACCAAACTCGAAGCCGATTTCGTTGAAGTCAAGAACGCCGTCGAGAACACCGCCAAGGAAATCGGCACCCGTTTCGACTTCAAGGGCACCAGCGCCGCCGTCGAACTCAAGGACAAGGAAATCACCTTGTTCGGCGATGCCGATTTCCAGCTCCAGCAGGTGGAAGACATCCTGCGCAACAAGCTCACCAAACGCAATGTGGACGTGCGCTTCCTGGAGGTGGGCAAGGTCGAGAAGATGGGCGGCGACAAGGTCAAGCAGGTCGTGAAGGTGCGCAACGGCATCAGCAGCGAAGACGCCAAGAAGATCCAGCAGGCCATCAAGGGCAGCAAGATGAAGGTGCAGGCCGCCATTCAGGGCGATGCCGTGCGCGTTACCGGCGCCAAGCGCGACGACCTGCAGGCCGCCATGGCGCTGATCCGCACCGAGATGAAGGACCTGCCGCTGTCCTTCGACAACTTCCGCGACTGAGGCCACATGACCGCGCTGCCCCGATCGCCAATGCCTGCAAGGCTGGCCGGGGTGCTGGCCACGGCAGCCCTGGCCTTGCCCTGCCTGGCGCAGACGGTGGACCTGACGGGCACAGCGGGCGGCAAAGCCTTGCTCGTGATCAACGGAGCTGCTCCACGCTTCCTGGCCCCAGGCCAGAGCCACGACGGTGTGCGTGTGGTCAGCGTAGAGAACGACCGTGCGGTCGTCGAAATGCAAGGGGAACGCCGCACCCTGCGGCTTGGCGAAGGCCCCATGGCCGCCCCTGCCCGCAACGAGCAGCCCAACATCGTGCTCATGGCAGACCTGGGCGGCCACTTCACCGCCAGCGGGCAGATCAATGGCCGCCCTGTACGCTTTCTGGTGGACACGGGCGCCACACTCCTGGCCATGAGCGAGACCGAGGCACAGCGCATCGGCGTGCCCTACAAACAGGGCACTCCCGTGCGGATCAAGACCGCCAATGGCGACATTGTGGGCCACCACGTGCAGTTGAACACCGTGAGCGTGGGGCCACACACCAGCCACGGCGTGGCGGCAGTGGTTCTGCCTGCCAGCATGCCCTTCGTGCTGCTGGGCAACAGCTTTCTTTCACGCTTCGACATGCGCCGCGAGAGCGACCGCATGATCCTGAACCCGAGATACTGAGGCGCCGTTACATGAACTTTTCGAGCCAACCCGATCCGGCCTACGCCTCCATGCACGACTGGATGCAGCAATGGTCCGATCTGGACACTCGCTTGTCTGCCATGCTGCTGGCGCCGCAGCAGCATGCCGACTTTACCGGCCAGATACAGGCACTGCACCAGCGCATGGACGCGCTGCTGGCGCTGGACCCCGACAGCGCGCTCTACTGGCTGTTCCAGCTGGCAGCCAGCTCCACGGTGGGGTACAGCGCCTCGCACGCCATGGTCTGCGCCGCCCTGAGTGAATTGCTGGCCACCGAACTCGGTTTGACCACACCTCAGCGCCACAGCCTGGGGCTGGCCGCGCTGACGATGAACATTGCCATGACGCGCCTGCAGGACGAACTGGCCGCCCAGATGGTTCAGCCAACAGCCGAGCAGCGCGCACTGATCGACACCCACCCTGCACGCGGGGCGCAATGGCTGCGCGAACTGGGTGTGCAGGACAAACTCTGGCTGCACATCGTGGAGCAACACCACGAACAGGGCACCGCTACCGACCTGCCCACGCGTATCCTGATGGCCACAGATCGTTACGCCGCGCTCATCAGCCCGCGTGAGACCCGCCCCGGCCGTTGCGTGACGGATGCCGGTCGACACGCAGTTGTCACCCAGGGGCAGGTGATCGATGACGTGGGGCACACCCTGCTCAAGACGGTTGGCATCTGCCCGCCGGGCACGTTTGTGCGCCTGCTGGATGGCCGCGTCGCGGTGGTGTTACGCCGTTCAGGCCGCCCCGGGGAGCCGTGGGTGGCTTCAGTGCTGGAAGGCGACAACCACCCCGTGGTGGAGCCGGAGCTCATCGACACGGGAGCTGAAGGTTGCGGCATAGAAGCCGCGCTGGTCACGCAAACGGTGCGCGTGCGCCTGAACCACCCTAGGCTGTTGCAGCTGTCGCGGATGGCTGCTGCGCGGCAGTGACCACCACCTCAATGCGCCAGTCGGGGTCGGCCAGCGGGGCCTGCACCGTGGCGCGCGGCGGTGCGCTGCCGGGCGCCACCCAGGCATCCCACACCTCGTTCATGGCGGCAATCTCGCGGATGTCAGTCAAGTAGATCTGCACACGCAACAGGCGCGTCTTGTCACTGCCACAAGCCTGCAGTTGTCGGTCAATCTGCGCCAGCACGTCACGCGTCTGGCTGCGGATGTCCGTCTCGGCGCACTCGGGCACCATGCCCGCCAGATAGACCACACCGTTGAAAACGCTGGCTTCGCTGTACCGCTGAGCCACGCCCCAGCGCTGGATATCTGCCGTCATTTCTTCTTCGCTCCGATCTTGGTTTCTTTGCCTGCGATGAGGCGCTGGATGTTCTCGGCATGCCGCCACAGCAACAACAAGCCCATTACCGCAATGGCCAGCGCCACGGGCGCCACGGCGTCCCAAGCCACGCCATCACCGAACAGGTAAAAGAAAGGCGCGAACACCGCCGCCACGATGGCCGACAGCGACGAGTAGCGGAAAAACACCGCGGTGAGAATCCAGCTCAGCAACACCGCCAGGCCCAGCCAGGGTTCCAGGCCCAGCAGGACGCCCGCTGCCGTGGCCACCCCTTTGCCCCCTTTGAAGCCAAAGAACACAGGGTACAGGTGCCCCAGGAAGGCCGCCAGGCCCACCATGGCCAGCGTGCCTTCGGCCAGGCCCCAGGCCTGCCCCCAGTGGCCAACCACCCACACCGGCAGCCAACCCTTGGCGGCATCCAGCAGCAGGGTCACGGCTGCAGCTTTCTTGTTACCCGAGCGCAGCACATTGGTGGCGCCAGGGTTTTTGCTGCCGTAGGTGCGCGGGTCGCTCAGCCCCATGAGGCGGCTCACCACGACCGCGAAAGACAGAGACCCCATCAGGTAGGCCGCCAGCACCGCCACGACCACCATCCATTCACCCATCGACCTTCTCCAGATTCGTGTTTTGAAAGCGTGAGCTTAACCGACCCTATTCCTCAATGGCGCATTGCACAGGCGTGGCACCCAGCAGTTGCACGCACACCTGAGGATCGATACCAACCAGGTAGCCCCGCCGCCCGCCGTTGAGCCAGATGCGCGGCAGATCAAGGATGGTGCTTTCGATGTAGACCGGCATCGCCTTGCGTGTGCCGAACGGAGACGTGCCGCCCACCAGATAACCACTGTGCCGGTTAGCCACCTCGGGCTTGCACGGCTCCACCGACTTGGCGCCAATTTGCCGCGCCAGGTTCTTGGTGGACACGGTGCGGTTGCCATGCATCAACACCACCAGCGGCGCCGCCGACTGGTCCTGCATGATCAGCGTCTTGACCACCGCGAACGGGTCCAGCCCCAGAACAGCCGCACTGTGCTGGGCACCGCCATGCTCGACGTATTCGTAGGGGTGCTCGGTGAAAGCCACCCCCTGCGCACGCAGCAGCGCGGTGGCCGGGGTTTCCGACACATGTCCCTTCTTGGCCATCGTCACACGGCAGGGTCGCGGTTTTCCCAGCGGATCTGGTCGATGGCCTGGAGCACCTCGGGCGAGAGTTGCGTGCCCCAGGCGTCCAGACACTCGTCGAGCTGCGCGACAGAGGTCACGCCAATGATGGTGCTGGCCACCTGCCACTTGGTGTAGCAGAAAGCCAGTGCCATTTGCGTGGGCGTCAAACCATGTTCCTTTGCCAGCGCGTTGTAGCGGCGCGCGGCGGCCACGGAATCGTCGCGGCCCCAGCGCTGCTTCTTCATCGAATCGAACAGCGACATACGGCCCGCCGGCGCGTCGGGCGAGTGGATGCCCGTGGCGTCGTACTTGCCGGTGAGCAAGCCAAAGCCCAGTGGCGAATACGCCAGCAGCGACACGCCCAGGCGGTGCATGGTTTCGTCCAGGCCGTTTTCCAGGGAGCGATTGATGAGGCAGTAAGGGTTCTGCACCGTGGCCACGCGGGGCAGACCATGCTGTTCGGCCAGACGCACGAACTCGTGCACGCCGTAAGAAGACTCGTTGGACAAGCCGATGGCTCGTACCTTGCCCGCCTTGACCAGCTCGGCCATCGCCTCGAGCTGCTCGTGAATGGACGCGCAGGGCTTGTCCTTGGCCGGGTCGAAATACATGGCACCGAACGCAGGAAGGTTACGAGCGGGCCAGTGGATCTGGTACAGGTCAATCACGTCCGTCTTCAAGCGGCGCAGGCTGCCGTCGCAGGCAGCCAGGATTTCTGCCTTGGTCAGGCCCGCCTGATCGCCACGAATCCAGGGCATGCCGCGTGAGGGCCCGGCCACCTTGGTGGCCAGCACCACCTTGTCGCGAGCGCCGGGGCGGCTGGCAAACCAGTTGCCGATGATGGTTTCGGTGGCGCCGCAAGTCTCGGCGCGGGCTGGCACGGCGTACATTTCGGCCGTATCCAGGAAGTTGACGCCCCGCTCCAGCGAGCGGTCAAGAATGGCGTGGGCATCGGCCTCGTTCACTTGTTCGCCAAAGGTCATGGTGCCCAGGCAGATGGGGGTGACTTTCAGTCCGCTTTGTCCAAGGGTGACGTTTTGCACGTTTGACTCTCTCTAAAGGTTCACAAAAATCCGGCTGTCAGGCAGAACGGGCGCGGAAGCGCTCTTCTTCCTGCAGACGCAGCACACGGCGCTGCACCTTGCCGGTGGTGGTCATGGGAAGGGTGTCGATGAACTCGATCTCCTTCGGGTATTCGTAGGGCGCCAGGCGGCCTTTCACATGGGCCTGGAGTTCGGCAATCAGGGGTTCGTCGAACTCCACCGCAGGGGTGGCGCTGGTGGCACGCCGTGCTGCAAAGTCGGGGGACAACACCACGTAGGCCTTCACCACGGCGCCGCGCTCGGCATCTGGCTTGGGCACCACGGCGGCATTGGCCACGGCGGGGTGCTTGACGAGGCAGTTCTCAATCTCGCTCGGCCCGATGCGGTAGCCTGCGGCCTTGAACACGTCGTCGGCGCGGCCCTGGTACCACAGGTAGCCATCGGCGTCGCGCAGCGCCAGGTCTCCGGTGCGGCACCAGCTGCTGGTCGGGTCGCCCGTGAACTTGGCTTGCGTGGCGGCCTCGTTGTTCCAGTAACCCAGGAAGAAGATGGGGTCGGGCTGGCCATGCACGTCCAGGCGGTGCACGGCCACGTCGCCGGGCACACCCACGGCGCACTCCTGCCCTTCTTCATCAATCACAGCCACGCGGTGGCCCGGGTAGCCCTTGCCCATGCTGCCGGGCCGAGCGGGCCACAGCCGTGCGCAGTTGCCCACGATGTAGTTGATCTCGGTCTGGCCGAACATCTCGTTCACCGTCACGCCCAGCTCCTGCTGGCAGTAGGCAAACACGGCGTCTCCCACCGCCTCGCCCGCACTCATGATGGCCTGCAGGCGCAGGTTGAACAGCTTGCGCGGCTCGGGGAAGGCCTTCATCATGGCCTTGAGCGCCGTAGGGAACAGGAAGGTGTGGGTCACGCGGTGGCGCTGCAGCAGTTCAAAGGCCGCATCAGGCGCGAAGCGGCCGTTGTAGGCCACGATGGGCCGCCCAAAGTACAGCGTGGGCAACAGCGCATCCATCAGTCCGCCGGTCCAGGCCCAGTCGGCCGGACTCCAGAACACGGCCTTCGAGGGCTTGCTGGCGTCCCACGGGTCAAAGCCAAACCAGTTCTGGCTGCACACAAATCCGGTGAGGTTGCCAATGAGCGCGCGGTGCGGAATCAGCGCCCCCTTGGGGTTGCCTGTGGTGCCGCTGGTATAGATCAGCACGGCCGGATCGTCGGCCAGCGTTTCCACCAGGTCGAAGCGCTTGCGCGCACTGGCCAGTGCCAGTGGGCCGTCGAGCACGTCGGTGTCGAAGGCGCCGTCCAAGCCGATCACATGGCGCAATGCTGGGCAGCGTTCGCGCACCGACCAGACCGCCGGGCCGGTGGCGTCGTCGCAAAGTGCCACCACGGCAGCGCTGTCCTGCAGACGGTACTCCAGCGCCTCGGGCCCGAAGAGTTGCGAAAGCGGCATGGCCACGGCGCCCATCTGCAGCACCGCCATGTAGGCCACCGCCGTCTCGAAACGCTGCGGCAGCACAATGGCCACGCGGTCACCTGCCTTCACGCCCAGAATACGCAGCACGTTGGACAGCCGGTTGGCGGCATCCTGCAGCTCGGCGTAGCTGTGCTGGGTGGGCGTGCGGCCCGGTCCATCGGCAATCACGGCCGTGTTGCGCGAACTGCCAGCCTGTGCCGCCCAGCGGCGCGAACAGGCTTCGGCCATGTTGAAGCGTTTGGGCACTTTCCAGTGGAAACTGGCATGCAAAGTGGCGTAATGGTCTTGCACGGTGTTGGAAGGGGAATGGACTTTGTCTCTGCCTTGACTGCCGACCATGGCACGTCTCCTGAATAATCCTGAGAATGTACCAAGTCCGACGCCCCTCCCGCAGCGAATTCGTTCACATTCGCGACCAGCGCTACCACGTCCGCCTGTGGGGCACGCCGCGGCCCGGCGAGGCGCCGCTCTTCCTCGTTCATGGGTGGATGGACGTTTCCGCCTCCTGGCAGTTCGTGGTGGACGCCCTGTCGCAGGACCGTTTCATCGTCGCCCCTGACTGGCGCGGCTTTGGCCTGACGCGCGCGCTCAGCCATGTGGAAAGCGACTCCCCCACCGCCTACTCGCACGGCGACCACTACTTCTTCCCCGACTACCTGGCCGACCTGGACGCCCTGGTGGACCACTACAACACCCAACTGGGCGAACCCGACGCCCCCATCGACCTGGTGGGTCACAGCATGGGCGGCAACGTCGTCATGCTCTACGGCGGTGTGCGCCCGCAGCGGGTGAGGCGCCTGGTCAACCTGGAAGGCTTTGGCATGCCCACCACCCGCCCGGCGCAAGCCCCTGGGCGCTACGCCCGCTGGCTGGACGAACTTCGCGGCCTGCGCCAAGGCACCATCGACCTGAAAACCTACGACAGCCTGGACGGCGTGGCCCGGCGCTTGATGAGAACAAACCGCCGCCTGCCCGAGCCACAGGCCCGCTGGCTGGCCAGCCACTGGGCGGCCAAGAACGCTGCCGGGCGCTGGGAAGTGCTGGGCGACGCCGCGCACAAGATCGTCAACCCCCTGCTCTACCGGGTGGACGAAGTGCTGGAAGTGTTCAAGCGCATCACCGCCCCGGTGCTGGCAGTGGAGGCGTCTGACGACAGCCTGGGGGCCTGGTTCAAGGGGGAATACACCCTGGCGCAATACCACGAAAGGCTGCAGGCCGTGCCCGACTGCCGGGTCGCCGTGGTGGCCGACGCAGGCCACATGCTGCACCACGACCAGCCCGCTGAAGTGGCACGCCTGCTCGAAACCTTCCTGGCGTGAGAAAATTGCGTGTTTTACCGACACGCACAGAAAAGACACGCATCATGGAAGCAGAACGCATCAACGCCATTTCCTCCCGCCTGGCCGACCTCAGCGAACGCGTGGTCGAGCTACGGAGGTATCTTTGACTACGATGCCAAGGCACTGAAGCTCACTGAAGTCAACAGCGCGCTGGAAGAGCCCACCGTCTGGGACAACCCCAAGCGCGCCCAGGATCTGGGCAAGGAAAAGAAGTCCCTGGAGGACGTGGTGCTGGTGCTCGACCGCCTGAGCACCGAACTGGCCGACAACAGCGAACTGTTCGAGATGTCCAAGGAAGAAGGCGATGACGCCGGCCTGGAAACCATTGAAGGCGAAGCCAGCAAACTGGCCGCCGACGTGGAAAAGCTCGAATTCCGCCGCATGTTCAACCAGGAGGCCGATCCCCTGAACTGCTTCCTGGACATCCAGGCAGGCGCTGGCGGCACCGAGGCCTGCGACTGGGCCAGCATGCTGCTGCGCCAGTACACCCGCTACGGCGAACGCAAGGGCTTCAAGGTCACGGTGGAAGACATCACCGACGGCGACACTGCTGGCATCAAGAGCGCCACCATCAAGATCGAAGGCGAGTACGCCTACGGCCTGCTGCGCACCGAAACCGGCGTGCACCGCCTGGTGCGCAAGAGCCCCTTCGACTCGTCGGGCGGCCGCCACACCTCGTTCGCCTCGGTGTTCGTCTACCCCGAGATCGACGACTCGGTTGAAATCAACATCAACCCCGCCGACGTGCGCGTGGACACCTACCGCGCCAGCGGTGCCGGTGGTCAGCACATCAACAAGACCGACTCGGCCGTGCGCCTCACGCACATTCCCACCGGCATCGTGGTGCAAAGCCAGGACAGCCGCAGCCAGCACAGCAACCGCGACCTGGCCTGGGGCCGCCTGCGATCCAAGCTGTACGACTACGAAATGCGCAAGCGCATGGAAGCTCAGCAGAAGCTGGAAGACACCAAGACCGACGTGGGCTGGGGCCACCAGATCCGTTCCTACGTGCTGGACAACAGCCGCATCAAGGACCTGCGCACCAACGTCGAAATCTCCGCCACCCAGAAAGTGCTGGACGGCGACCTCGACGCCTTCATCGAAGCCTCGCTCAAGCAAGGCGTCTGAGCCACAACACTGCCCCCTGAACGGAACCACCCATGAGCTCCCTGCGTGAAGGCCCCACCACCGTGGTGAAACGCGAAGACTACGCCGCCCCTGCCTACCTGATCGACACGGTCGACCTGACCTTCGACCTGGACCCGGCCAAGACCCGCGTATTGAACAAGATGCGGCTGCGCCGCAACCCCGAGGTGGCACCACAGCCGCTGCGCCTGGACGGCGAGGAACTCAACCTCGCCCGCGTTCTGGTCAACGGCGCAGGCACCAGCTTCAAGATGGACGGCTCGCAACTGGTGCTGGAGAACCTGCCCGAAGGCCCCGACGCCTTCGATCTGGAAATCTTCACCACCTGCGCCCCCGTCAAGAACACCAAGCTGATGGGGTTGTACGTCAGCCAGGGCACCTTCTTCACGCAGTGCGAGGCCGAAGGCTTCAGGCGCATCACCTACTTCCTGGACCGCCCGGACGTGATGGCCAGCTACACCGTGACGCTGCGCGCCGACAAGACTGCCTACCCGGTGCTGCTGAGCAATGGCAACCTGGTGGACCAGGGCGACCTGGAAGACGGCCCTAACGGCCCCCGGCATTACGCCAAATGGGTGGACCCGCACAAGAAGCCCTGCTACCTGTTCGCGCTGGTGGCGGGCAAGCTGGTGCACCGCGAGCAGAAGATCATCAGCCGCAGCGGCACCGAACACACCCTGCAGGTCTATGTGCGCCCTGGCGACCTGGACAAGACCGAGCACGCCATGAACTCCCTCATGGCCAGCGTGGCCTGGGACGAAGCCCGCTTCGGCCTGCCGCTCGATCTGGAACGCTTCATGATCGTCGCCACCAGCGACTTCAACATGGGTGCGATGGAGAACAAGGGCCTCAACATCTTCAACACGAAGTACGTCCTGGCCAGCCAGGCCACCGCCACCGACACCGATTACGCCAACATCGAGAGCGTGGTCGGCCACGAGTACTTCCACAACTGGACGGGCAACCGCGTCACCTGCCGCGACTGGTTCCAGCTGAGCCTGAAGGAAGGCCTGACCGTCTTCCGCGATCAGGAATTCAGCATGGACATGGCGGGCAGCCCCTCGGCGCGCGCCGTCAAGCGCATCGAAGACGTTCGCGTGCTGCGCACCGCTCAGTTCCCCGAGGACGCAGGCCCCATGGCCCACCCGGTGCGCCCCGACAGCTACGCCGAGATCAACAACTTCTACACCGTCACCGTGTACGAAAAAGGTGCTGAGGTGGTGCGCATGCAGCAAGCTCTGGTGGGCCGCGAAGGCTTTGCCAAGGGCATGAAGCTCTACTTCGAGCGCCACGACGGCCAGGCCGTGACCTGCGACGACTTCGCCAGTTCAATTGCCGACGCCAACCCCGGCAGCGACCTGGCCCGCCTGCTGCCGCAGTTCAAGCGCTGGTACAGCCAGGCTGGCACGCCCCGCGTGCAGGCCCAGGGCCAGTACGACGCTGCCGCCCGCACCTACACCCTCACCCTGTCGCAAAACTGCCCGGCCACACCGGGTCAGGCCGTCAAGGAGCCCTTCGTCATCCCCGTGGCGCTGGGCCTGCTGGACGCACAAGGCCAGGAACTGCCGCTGCAACTGGCCCACTGGAGCCACCCGGAACACGACACCCGTACCCTGGTGTTGACCGAGCCCAGCGAGACCTTCACCTTCGTGAACCTGGACAGCGAACCCGTGCCTTCGCTGTTGCGCGGCTTCAGCGCCCCGGTGGTGCTGGAACTCGACTACACCGATGCGCAGCTGCTCACCCTGCTGGCCCACGACAGCGATGCCTTCAACCGCTGGGAAGCGGGCCAACGCCTGGCGCTGCGCCGTGCGCTGCGCGCCATCCAGGCTGACGGCCCCGTACCGCACGACGTTTTGGACGCTGCCTACCTTGACGCCATGCGCGCCGTGCTGCGCCACCCCGCGCTGGACGCCGCGTTCAAGGAACTCGTGCTCACCCTGCCCGCAGAAACCTACATCGCCGAGCAGCTCGACGTGGTGGACCCGCAGCGCGTGCACGCCGTGCGCGAAGCCATGCGCCAGCAACTCGCCCATGCCCTGCACGACGACTGGGTCCACGCGTTCGAGGCCAACCAGGACAACGGCGCCTACCGGCCCGACCCGGTGTCCAGCGGCCGCCGCGCCCTGGCAGGCCTGGCCCTGCAGATGCTGTGCCTGGCCGCGCGTGAGAACGGCAACCCCGTGTGGCCCGGCAAGGCCTACCAGCGCTTCAAGGACGCGGGCAACATGACAGACCGCTTCCAGGCACTCAACGCCCTGGTGGCCAGCGGCCACGCCTTGGCCCAGCAGGCCTTGCAACGCTTCCACGTCCTCTTCAAACAAGAGGACCTGGTCATTGACAAGTGGTTTGCCCTGCAAGCTGGCGCGCCCGACCACGGCGGCAATATCCTGCCCCAGGTCAGGCAGCTGCTGCTGCACCCCGACTTCCACCTGCGCAACCCCAACCGTGCGCGCAGCGTCATCAGCACCTTCTGCCACGCCAACCCCGGCGCATTCCACCGCCCAGACGCGGCGGGCTACGTGTTCTGGAGCGAGCGCGTGCTGGAGATTGACACCTTCAACCCGCAGGTGGCTGCACGCCTGGCGCGTGCGCTGGACCGCTGGAAAAAGCTCGCCGAACCCTACCGCACCGCTGCGCGCGAAGCGATTGCCCGAGTGGCAGCCAAGCCCGAGCTGAGCAATGACGTGCGCGAGGTGGTGACCCGCGCACTCGCCGACTGAACGCACCGCCCTAGGAAAACCAAGGAGTCCCCATGTCCGGCAAGATTTCCCTGACCCGCTACCTGGTCGAACAACAGCGCGTGCACGGCAGCATCCCGCCCGAGCTGCGTCTGCTCATTGAAGTGGTCGCGCGCGCCTGCAAGCGCATCGCCATCAGCGTCAACAAAGGCGCCCTGGGCGAAGTGCTGGGCACCGCTGGCAGCGAGAACGTTCAAGGCGAGGTGCAGAAAAAGCTCGACATCATCGCCAACGAAGTCCTGATCGAGGCCAACGAGTGGGGCGGTCACCTGGCCGCCATGGCGTCGGAAGAGATGGAAGACATCTACGTCGTGCCCAACCGCTACCCCCAGGGTGAATACCTGCTGATGTTCGACCCGCTGGACGGCTCCAGCAACATCGACGTCAACGTGTCCATCGGCACCATCTTCTCGGTGCTCAAGAAGCACAACGACAAGCCGGACGTGATTGAGCCCGTGGGTGTTTCGGACTTTCTGCAGGCGGGCAACCAGCAGGTGGCGGCCGGTTACTGCATCTACGGCCCGCAAACCACGCTGGTGCTCACGGTGGGCAATGGCGTGGCCATGTTCACGCTGGACCGCGAACAAGGCTCCTGGGTGCTCACGCAAGACGGTGTGAAGATTCCCGAAGACACCAAGGAATTCGCCATCAACATGAGCAACATGCGCCATTGGGACGCCCCGGTGCGCCGCTACATCGACGAGTGCCTGGCGGGTAAGGAAGGCCCACGTGGCAAGGACTTCAACATGCGCTGGATCGCCTCCATGGTGGCAGACGTGCACCGCATCCTCAGCCGTGGCGGTGTCTTCATGTACCCGTGGGACAAACGTGAGCCTCACAAGGCTGGCAAGCTGCGCCTGATGTACGAAGCCAACCCCATGGGCTGGATCGTTGAGCAGGCCGGTGGCGCTGCCACCAACGGCCGCCAGCGCATTCTGGACATTCAACCCACCGAACTGCACCAGCGCGTCAGCGTGATCCTGGGCTCGAAGAACGAGGTCGAGCGGGTCACGGCCTACCATCTGGAGGCCAGCGCTTCCCAGTGACGGCCCGAAAAGCAGCAGGCAAGTCACGCTATAATGCGTGGCTTTCCAGCAGGCCCTTGGCCCCAAGGAAGCCGGAATAGCTCAGTCGGTAGAGCAGCTCATTCGTAATGAGAAGGTCGGGGGTTCGATTCCTCTTTCCGGCACCAATAAAATCAAGCACTTAGGCCAACTCGCGAGGGTTGGCCTTTTTGTTAACTTTCAGCACAATGACCCAGTAGCGCCCACTGCTGGATCAGGCCGTCCAGTTGCGCGGCGCTGCAGGCCCCAAACAACTCGGCCGCCACTTCCCTTTGTGCTTGTGCAAAAAGCTGGACCATGGCCTCACCCAGCGGCGTGGGCCACAGGCAGTGACTGCGCCGGTCCTCAGGGTGGTCCCGGCGCTCCAGAAAACCATCGTCCAGCAAGGACTTCACCATGCGGGTGATTTGCGCCTTGTCACGCCCAGTGGCGGCCACCAATCCACTTGGGGTGATGCCCGGCTGTTGAACGCTCAGCTGCAACAGTCGCAACATCATGGGCGGCGGCACACCCTCGCCATGCCTAGCCAGCGCCTGCTGCATGTGCAATTTGAAACGGGTGAACAAGCCCATCAAGGCGTCAAGCGCCGCGAGCTGTCGGGTGGCAAGGTTTTTCATCGCTTTAGTTGACTACATCAACTTATTTATCTAAGATGTTGACATTATCAACCAAACAATCTCACCATGTCACTTACCCCATCGCCCCACAAGCCGTCGGCACTGCGCCGCCTCATACCTGCCTTGCTGATCATGCCAACCATCGGACTCGTGCTCAGCGGCCTGATGACCTGGATCAACGTAGGCCCCGGCCCCGGGTTTGGACTGATGTGGCTCAAGGCATTTGTGTTCGCTCTGCCCGTGCTGCCCCTGGGCCTGCTGGTGATGGGTCTGCTGCAACGGATGGCAGCGCCCATCGAAAGCAAAACGCCAGCCTGGCTGTTCAAGTGCGTGCTTGCCCTGGGCACAGCGATCGTCATGGAAACGCTGGTGTCCACTGCCGTCACCTACAGCAATCACGGACTGAGCACAGGCTTTACGGCCCAATGGGCCGAAGCATTCCTTGGTTCTTTGCCCGTTGGCCTGGCGATCGGCCTCACCATGAGCTTCGTGATTCGCCCTCGGCTGATCCGCTGGATGGCACCAGCATGAGCGCCCCGATCGACACCCTGCCCTCGGGCGTTACCCGCATTCGCCACCCCTTGAAGCGACGCCAACTGACGGTGATTCGAACTCTTCGCATCACCCCAAAATTGGTACGCATCACACTACACGGGGATGAACTGCACGACTTTGTCAGCCTGGGATTTGACGACCACGTCAAAGTACTCCTGCCAGGAACCGATCCCTCCGAACCCGTCGGGCGCGACTACACGCCACTCAGGTACGACCCCACAACGTGCGAACTGGATCTGGACTTTGTATTGCACGATGTGGGCGCAGCATCGGACTGGGCCGCACAGGCCAAGCCCGGCCAAACGCTGACGGTGGCTGGACCAAGAGGCTCTGCCCTGTTGCCACAAGACTTGCAGTGGTTGCTCCTGATGGGTGACGCCACCGCCTTGCCAGCGATGACGCGCTGCCTGAACGAATGGCCAACCGGTTGCGCAGGGCAACTGGCGGTTCTGATGCCATCGACCGCGGAACGCCGCGCGTTGCTGCTTCCACCAGGAGTCAACTTGCAATGGCTCGATAACGAGCTCGCATGCATGGAATTCGCACAACAATGGACACCTCCGGCGGGCCTGGGGTACGTGTGGTGTGCCGGGGAAGCACGAGAGGTTGCCGCCTGGAGAGAGATTTTCATCACCAAGCCGGGAGTGAGCCCAGATCGGATCAAAGCATCGGCCTACTGGCGAGTCCGCCCATAAAGCACCGCTCGGGTATTGAGCTGATCCAACTCGTGGCTGCTCAGTTCATTCCCTAGATCGTGAACCTCTTTGCGCTCCAGTCGCACATGCGTGAGCTGATACTCCCGCGACATGTGCAGCCAAAGCCCCCGTGCCGCTGGAGATTGCCTGGCCCCAGTCATCAACGAACGGCCAGAATCCAGCCACCAGCGGTAAACAGCAGAAGCAATGCCGCGCCGCCGATAGCCTTTGGCCACCTTGGTATGCGGCGAGCGGAACTGCGCATCCGCGCGGCGGTTGATTTCAATCAGCCGGTTCAACGTCACGTAGGCAACAATGCTGCCGGTATACCTGTCCACCACGTACACGAAGAACTCGCCATCTGCCTGGCGCACGTGCACTTGCAGCTGTGCGGGCAAACCGCTCAGCTGCGGCAGCAGTTGAGCATCCCCCAGCAGTTTTTCGCGGCGCTGGTTCAGGCCATCCAGTTCGGCCTGCACCTTGTCCTCTGGCAGAAACACATCCACCCGCAACTCTGCCAAGCGCGTGGCCCATTTCGGCCAGACCATGCGCGACGCACACATCTGCCCCATACAAGGCATAGGCATGAC
>CAMLOF010000030.1 GCA_946481585.1 uncultured Macromonas sp.
CGATGTTGTCGTAGATGGACATGGGAAAAGGCGTGGGCTTCTGGAACACCATGCCAATTCGCGCGCGCAGCAGGTTCAAGTCCTGCTTTTCGTCCAGGATGTTCTGGCCGTAGAAGTTGATTTCGCCCTCGGCACGTTGACCAGGGTAGAGGCTGTACATGCGGTTGAGCGTGCGCAGCAGCGTGGACTTGCCGCAGCCGGACGGGCCGATGAAGGCCGTGACCTTGCGCTCGGCAATGTCCATGTTGATGTTCTTGAGACCCTGAAACTTGCCGTAGAAAAAGTTCAGGTTGCGCACTTCAAGCGCGTTCTTGGTCTGGACGATGGTGTCGGTCATGATGTTGATCCGTAATGGGTCAGGTGCAACGCCAGGGCACAAGCCCTCAGCGGCTCACCTTCTCGCGGAAGTAGACGCGGGCCAGGATGTTGAGAACCAGCACAGCCAGAGTGATGATGAGTGCGCCACCCCAGGCCAGGCGGATCCAGTTGTCGTAAGGGCTCATGGCGAACTGGAAGATCACCACGGGCAGGTTGGCCATGGGCTTGCCCATGTCGGTGCTGAAGAACTGGTTGTTGAGCGCAGTGAACAACAGAGGAGCAGTCTCTCCGCTGATGCGTGCCACTGCCAGCAGCAAGCCGGTGATCACGCCGCTCTTGGCCGCACGCAACGTCACCATCGTGGCCACCTTCCAGCGTGGTGCCCCCAACGCAAAAGCCGCTTCGCGCAGGCTGCCGGGCACCAGGCGCAACATGTTTTCAGTGGTACGCACCACCACAGGAATGGCGATCAGCGACAGCGCCAAGCTGCCCGCGTAACCAGAGAAGTTGCCTACCGTGGCCACGGCAATGGCGTAAACGAACAGGCCAAGCACAATGGACGGCGCAGACAGCATGATGTCCGTCACGAATCGCGTCAGCGCTGCGGTATTGCTCTGGTCACCGTACTCGGCCAGATAGACCCCAGCCAGTATGCCCACCGGGGTGGCCACAAGCACCGTCAGGCCGACCATCATGAGGCTACCCACCAGGGCATTGCGCAAGCCACCGCCTTCCGAACCAGGTGCGGGAGTGTCGGCGGTGAACATGTTCCAGTCCAAGGCCGACAGGCCGTTGGAGAAAAGCACGATCAGAATCCAGAGCAGAACGGCGAGCCCCAGTGCCATGGCACCCATGGACATGGTGATACCCACCGCATTCGCCATGCGGCGCCGCTGGTAAAGCTGGTGATTGAATTGCATGGGTGTGATCTCGTCTGGAAGATTCAGGCGCCCTTGGCCTTTTCAGCGCGCAAGATGAGCAGCTTGGCCAGTGCCAGCACGATGAACGTGATGACGAACAGCAGCAAGCCCAACGCGAACAGCGCAGAGACATGCAGATCGGCTGCCTCGCCAAATTCGTTGGCCAGCGTGGATGCGATGGAGGTGCCAGGCGAAAACAGGGAGTTGGGCAGGCGGTTGGCGTTGCCAATGACAAAGGTCACAGCCATGGTCTCACCCAGGGCACGCCCCAGGCCGAGCATCACGCCGCCAATCACCCCTTTTTGGGTGTAAGGCAAAACCACCTTGCGCACCACTTCCCAAGTGGTACAACCCAGGCCGTAGGCGGACTCCCGCAGAATGGGAGGCACGATCTCGAACACATCACGCATCACCGCAGCCACAAACGGCAACACCATGAATGCGAGGATGATGCCTGCGGCCAGAATGCCCAGGCCGTTCGGCGCGCCGCCGAACATCCAGCCCACCAAAGGCATGCCGCCCAGCAGGTTCTGGGTGGGCACCTGTACGTAGTCGGCAAACAAAGGTGCAAAAATGAACAAGCCGAACATACCGTAGATGATGGACGGCACTGCGGCAAGCAGTTCAACGGCGGTGCCCAGCGGGCGGCGCAGCCAGACCGGGCAGGTCTCGGTCAGGAACAGGGCAATGCCAAAAGCCAGCGGCACAGCCAAGGCCATGGCAATACCCGCACTCAGCAGGGTGCCCACAATGGCTATGACGGCGCCAAATTCCTCATTGATGATGTCCCACTCCACGTACCACAGAAAGCGCAGACCGAATTTCTGGAAGGTGGGCCAGGCATTGATGACCAGGGAAACGATGATGCCCATCAGCGCGATCAAGACCAGCAACGAGAAAAACTGGGTCACGCGATGGAAAAAGAAATCCTGGAGCCGTTGCTTGCGCGCAATGGCCACCATGGACTCGCTTGCGGTCTCCTGAACCGCTGTTCGTGGATTCATGGCTACTCCGACGTCCATACAGACTCCCTCTAGCATAGCCTCTAGATACAAAAACAACCACCGCCCCCTTGCAGGGAACGGTGGTCATGCAAACCGGCCGCTTACTTCTGGATCTGAGCCCAGACTTTGGAACGGATTTCAGCAGTCAGCTTGTCGGGCAGCGGCACGTAGTCCAACTCGGTGGCCATGGCCTTGCCCTTGCTGAAGGCCCAGTCGAAGAACTTCAGTGCTTCGGCAGAGGCAACCTTGTCCGCGGGCTGCTTGTACATCAGGATGAACGATGCCGTGCTGATGGGCCAGGACTCTGCGCCCTTGGCGTTGACCATGGAGATGCCCATGCCAGGCACGCTGAACCAGTCGGCACCAGCAGCAGCGGCGGCAAAGGTCTTGTCGTCCGGGCTGACGTACTTGCCATCGGCGTTCTGCAGTTGCAGGAACGTCATGTTGTTCTTCTTGACGTAAGCGTATTCCACGTAGCCCACGGAACCTTTGACGCGGTTGACGTTGGCAGCAACGCCTTCGTTGCCCTTGCCACCCACGGAGGTCGGTGCCGGCCACTTCACGGCAGCGCCCTTGCCCACGGAGTCAGCCCAGTCCTTGCTGACGGCGCTCAGGTAGTCGGTGAAGTTGAAGGTGGTGCCGGAGCCGTCGGCGCGGTGCACCACGGTGATGGGCTGGTCAGGCAAGCTCTTGCCGGGGTTCAGAGCAACCAGCTTGGCGTCGTTCCACTTGGTGATCTTGCCCATGAACACGTCGGCCAGCACGGGGCCGGTCACGCGCAGTTCACCCGGCTTGAAGCCTTCCAGGTTCACCACAGGCACGGTGCCACCGATGATGGCCGGGAACTGGACCATGCCGTCCTTGTCGAGCTCTTCACCCTTGACCGGCGCGTCGGAGGCACCGAAAGTGACAGTTTTGGCACGAATTTGCTTGAGACCACCGGAAGAACCGATGGACTGATAGTTCAGACCGGTACCCGTTTCCTTCTTGTATGCCTCGGCCCACTTCGCGTACACCGGGAAGGGGAAGGTAGCGCCGGCACCAGTGATGTCGGCGGCCAGAGCCACGTGGCTGAAGCCCATGGTGGCGGCAGCAACGGCAGCAGCGGCAACGGTTTTCAGGAAGGTGCGTTTCATCGAAGTCCTCTTGATGAAGGTTGGAAGGAATGACTGCACTTTAGGAATCTTGTGTGACAGTCATATGACAGAACAGCGGTTTTCTGTCACATCACACCCTCTGTCTTGGCTGGTAACCCGTCAGGGTTTCCACCGGGAACGGTGTTATGCTGGGCGCCCTTCAAGAGATTGAACGGCATGCAAAACGGAACATTATTGGCGGCGGTGGACCTGGGGTCCAACAGTTTCCGCCTTGAAATCGGTCGCTACGACTCAGGCCACATCGAACGTGTGGAATACCTGAAGGAAACGGTGCGCCAGGGCAGCGGGCTGGACGAAAACAAGAACCTGAGCCTGGTGGCCATGGAGCGCGGCTGGGAATGTCTGGCGCGTTTTGCCGAACGGTTGCACGGTTTCAAAAAGAACCAAGTGCGGGCCGTGGCCACACAGACGTTGCGCGACGCCCGCAACCGAGACGATTTTCTGCGCAAGGCGCAGGCGATTCTGGGCTTCACCATAGACGTGGTTTCGGGCCACGAAGAAGCACGCCTGATCTACCAGGGCGTGTCGCATTTGCTGCCGCAGTCGGACGAGCGCCGTCTGGTGATGGACATTGGCGGCCGCTCCACGGAAATCATCCTGGGCCAGGGCTATGCCCCGATCAGGATGGAGTCTTACCGGCTGGGCAGTGTGGCCTGGTCAACGCGCTACTTCCCTCGGAATCAATTCACTCCTGCCCTGCTGCAGACGGCTGTGATCGCAGCCAAGGCGGTGCTGGACGAAGCACTCGACACCTTCTCGGCCAGTGAATGGACGGTGGCTTACGGATCGTCCGGCACGGTGGGGGCAGTGGCAGACATCCTGGGGGCCAACGGCTTCCCGCAGGGGGTGATCACCCGCGACGGGCTGAACTGGCTGGCCGACCGCATGCTGCGCGCCGTGAATGCAGACGAATTGCGCCTGGAAGGCCTAAAGGAAGACCGGCGCCCAGTACTGGGGGGCGGCGTCAGCGTGCTGCTCGCCCTGTTCGACCTGTTCGAGTTCGACGTGATGCAGCGAGCCGAAGGCGCCTTGCGTCAGGGCGCCCTGTACGACCTGATCGATCGGGAAACTGATGAGACCGACGTGCGCGAACGCACGGTGCGCTGGCTGTCAGAACGCTTTTCAGTGGACAAGGCGCAGGCACAGCGCGTGAGCGACGTGGCCACCAAGCTCTTCTCGCAGGTGGCCACGGCTGACCCGCTCAATGGCCGTTATTCGCAAAAGCTCGCCTGGGCAGCGCGCCTGCATGAGATTGGCACACATATCTCGCACACCAGTGCCCACCGGCACGGGGCGTACATTCTTGATCACGTGGATGCGCCCGGCTTTTCCATGCCCGAACTGCACCGCATGAGTCAACTGGTGCTGGGCCAGCGCGGCAAACTGCGCAAGCTGGAAGCGGATCTGGGTGACGAGTTGTTTGCCAAACAACTGCTTTGCCTGCGGCTGGCCGTGCTGCTGTGCCACGCGCGCAAGGACCCGGAAGTCGGTGCGCTGCGTTTGAGCTACCGCTCGCGCGGCTTCAAGCTGACCACCGTGCCCGGCTGGGCACGCCAGTTCCCTCAATCCGCCTGGTTGCTGGAAGAGGAAGTGGAGGCTTGGCAGAAATCCGATTGGCGCTTCACGGTAGACATGCGCTGACACCCGTGCACCAGTTTGACGTCACCATCATCGGCGCGGGAGCCGCCGGGCTTTTCTGCGCAGGGGTCGCAGGCCAGTTGGGTCTGCGAGTGCTCCTGATTGACCACGCGCCAAAAATCGCAGAGAAAATCCGCATCTCAGGCGGCGGCCGATGCAACTTCACCAACCGCGACCTGGACCCGCGCCAGCCGCAGAAGCATTTCCTGGGTGACAACCCGCACTTCTGCCGCTCCGCCCTCTCGCGCTACACACCATCCGATTTCATCGAACTGCTGCAACGCCACGGCGTGCCCTTCCACGAAAAGCACAAGGGCCAGCTGTTCTGCGACCGCTCCGCGCAAGACGTGATCGACGTGCTTCTGCGTGAATGCGAAGCCGGGCAGGTGCAGCGCTGGCAACCGTGTTCGGTAAGGCAAGTCCGCTCGAGCACCAACGACAGCGGCATGCGCTATGAACTCGACACCGACGAAGGCACCGTGGCCTGCCGCTCGGTGGTGGTGGCCACGGGCGGCCTGCCAGTGCCCAAAATCGGCGCCACCGACTTCGGCCTTCGGCTGGCCAGACAGTTTGGCCTGGAATTGGTGGAAACACGCCCTGCCTTGGTCCCACTGACGTTTGACGGTAACAGCTGGGCGCCCTTCGCTGATCTGGCGGGTCTGGCACTTCCCGTGCGCATGGAAACCGGTGAAAAGAAGCAGCGCGCCGAGTTCCTGGAGGATCTGCTGTTCACCCACCGGGGCCTGAGTGGCCCGGCTGTGCTGCAGATATCCAGCTACTGGCGCCCAGGTCAGCCACTGCGCATAGACCTGCACCCTGACGAAGCACTGGAGCCCTTGCTGCAAGACGCCAAGGCACGCTCGCGCAAGCTGCTGGCCAACGAATTGGCCCTGCACATGCCCGCCCGCCTGGCGGACGCCTGGACGCAGCAAAACCCACAGTGGCAACGCCCCGTCAACGAAGCCAGCGACAAGGCCCTGGCCGAACTTGCCCAAGGCCTGCACCGCTGGCAGATCACGCCCACGGGTACCGAGGGCTATGCCAAGGCCGAAGTCATGGCTGGGGGCGTGAACACGCGCCAGCTTTCGTCCCAGACCATGGAGTCGAGCCAGCCCGGCCTGTACTTCATTGGCGAAGTAGTGGACGTGACTGGCTGGCTGGGTGGCTACAACTTCCAGTGGGCGTGGTCCAGCGCCTATGCCTGCGCCCAGGCCCTGGCCGTCGAACCGCGCGGCTGAGCGCGCGCCTCAGTCCACCTTGTCCAGCGCCTGCTCAAGGCGCTCGCACAGGGTCTGCAACACCTCGATGCGCGCAAACAGCTTGTCGTTAGACGCCACCACATGCCACGGTGCCACCTGCGTGGAGGTGCGGTCGATCATGTCCTCCACCGCGCGCTCGTAAAGTGGCCACTTATCGCGGTTGCGCCAGTCGTCGTCGGTGATCTTGTAGTTCTTGTGCGGCGTCTCCTGTCGCTCGCGAAAGCGCCGCAACTGCTCCTCGGGCGTGATGGCCAGCCAGAACTTCACGATCACTGCGCCGGACTCGGCCAGTTCCTCTTCGTAACCGTTGATCTCGTCGTAGGCGCGCATCCAGTCCGCTTCGCTGCAAAAGCCTTCAACACGCTCCACCAGCACGCGCCCGTACCACGACCGGTCAAAGATGACCGAACGCCCGTGGGCGGGGATGTAGCGCCAGAAGCGCCACAAGTAAGGCTGCGCTCGCTCGTTTTCGTTGGGTGCAGCCACGGGAACCACGCGGTAGAACCGCGCGTCCAGCGCATGCGTGATGCGGCGAATCGTGCTGCCCTTGCCTGCCGCGTCCATACCCTCGAACACCAGCACCAGAGCGCGCTTGCGCATGCGCGGGTCACGGCTGAGCCCGTTGAGACGGCCTTGCAGAACCTCGAGCTTTTCCTCATAGTGTTTGCGGGTGAGGTGGCGACCGTAGTCTTGCGCAGCCAACAGGCTGCGCTTGTCCAGCGGCGGGGCCACTCTTGTGGCGGCAGGCTTGCGGCGCTCGGCTGGCTGCTCGAAACGTTGCTGTAAAACCTCCAGCAAATGGCGGCCTGCCGTCAGGTAACGGTAGGCAGGGTCGCTGCCTTCAATCACCACCCACGGTGCCTCGGCCGTGCTGGTCTTGCGCAGCGCCTCGTCGCTCACGCGAATGAAGTCGTCATAGTGCTTCAGGTTGTCCTTTTCCTGGGGCTGCACCCGCCAAGCCGTCTTGGGATCAGACTCCAGCACCTTGAGGCGCTCCTTCGAAGCCTTCTTCGACAGATGGAACCAAAGCTTCACCAGAACCACGCCCTCGGCAGCCAGCATGCGCTCGAAGCGGCGGATGCGCTCCAGCCGGTGCACGAAGCGGTCATGCTTGTCCTTGCCCCTGGCGTGCGAAACGATGGGGTCCGTGTACCAGGAACCGAACAAAATGCCAATGTGTCCCTTGGGCGGCAGCACCTGCCAGAAGCGCCACATCTCGGGGTGCTGTCGTTCCGCATCAGTCTGCAGACCAAACGCCTCGGTTCGGATGTGACGCGGGTCCATCCACTCGTTGAGAACGTTGACGGTTTCACCCCGACCTGCGCCGTCCACACCATTGACCAGAATGACGACAGCCGTTTTTGCTTCGCTAAGCAAGCGGTATTGCGCGTCCAGCAAGGCAGCGCGCAACAGCGGCTCTTCTTTCTTGAAGACCTTTTTGTCCACCCGGTGGCCGATTTCTGCCGACTCGAACATACCCAACTCCTGTGCGTGCCGCCCGTTGCTGCGAATCCACACACTGTAATGGCAAAAACGAAAAACAAACGCTATAATCCTGGGCTTTGCTGGCAAACCCCCGTCGGCCGTGATCACCTGATGACGGGGAAAACTTGCCGCAGCGCGGGTTCAGGGCCCGATCTTCCCTGGACACCGGCGCGGCACATTTCGGAAACCATTAGCTAATGACCACCATCCGCGTTAAAGATAACGAACCCTTCGACGTCGCTCTGCGCCGCTTCAAGCGCACCATCGAGAAGCTGGGCCTGCTCAACGACCTGCGCGCCCGCGAGTTCTACGAAAAGCCCACCGCCGAGCGCAAGCGCAAGAAGGCTGCTGCCGTCAAGCGTCACTTCAAGCGCGTTCGCTCCATGCAGCTGCCCAAGCGTCTGTACTGATCCGCTTGGCTACGCTCGCGGTCATGGCCTGCCTTTGACCGCACCCCACAGCCCGCTCGAGGACGCTCAGGCGGGCTTTGTTGTTTTCAACGCCTCTCCCACAAGACACCATGGCACTCAAAGACCAGATCACCGAAGACATGAAAGCCGCGATGCGTGCGAAAGACGCCGAGCGCCTGGGCACGATCCGCCTGCTTCTGGCTGCCATCAAGCAAAAAGAAGTGGACGAACGCGTGACGCTGGACGACGCGGGCGTGATTGCCGTCGTGGACAAGCTCATCAAGCAGCGCAAAGACTCCATTACCGCCTACGAGGGCGCAGGCCGCACCGACCTGGCTGACAAGGAAAAGGCCGAGGCGAGCGTGCTGCAGGCCTACTTGCCTGCCCGCTTGAGCGCCGAGGAAGTGACTGCCGCCGTACAAGCGCTGGTGGCCAGCGTCACCGCTGAACTGGGCCGTGCGCCGGGCGCTGCCGACATGGGCAAGCTCATGGGGGCGGCCAAGGCACAGCTCGCCGGAAAAGCCGACATGGCCCAGGTGTCCGCCGCCGTCAAGGCCGCGCTGGCCGGTTGAACGACCACCACAAACGTGCATTCATCCGCTGCTGACAGCGAACCTGGGTTGCAGGCCGTGAGCCAGGCCCCAGGGCGGACTGGCCCCGTCGGCGTGTTTGACTCCGGCGTCGGCGGCCTGTCCGTGCTGCGGGAAATCCGCCTTGCAATGCCTGGCGAAACACTGCATTACGTTGCAGACTCCGGGCACGCGCCCTACGGTGAAAAGAGCGCCGATTACATCGAGGCGCGCACGGTCCACATCATCGAGTTCCTGCGCACGCTCGACGCCAAGGCCATCGTCGTGGCGTGCAACACAGTCACCGGCCTGATCATCCAGCGCCTGCGCGAACGCTTTCCCAACCTGCCCATGGTGGCCATCGAGCCAGCCGTGAAACCCGCTGCGCAGGTGACGCGCAGCGGCGTGGTGGGTGTGCTCGCCACCCGCCAAACGGTTGCCAGCCCAGGGCTGGCGCGCCTGGTGTCCACCTACGGCGACGGCAAACGCATGCTGCTTCAAGCTTGCCCTGGCTGGGTGGAACGTGTGGAACGTGGTGACCTGGACAGCCCCGACACCGAGGCAGCCGTGGCAGCTTACGTGCGCCCGCTCGTGGAACAAGGCGCCGACACCTTGGTGCTGGGCTGCACGCACTACCCCTTCCTGGCCCCGGTGATCCAGCGCATGGCCGGGTCAAGCGTTCAGGTGATCGACCCCGCCGCTGCAGTGGCACGCGAACTGGGGCGCCGCTTGACTCAACTGGGACTTGAGGCGCCCGCCAGCCACCATGTTGCACCCGAGCACTTCTGGACCAGCGGCGACGTGACTCAAGCGGAACGGGTGATGACCCGCCTGTGGGGCCACCCTGTTCACCCACGGCCACTGCCAGGTTGAGCGCACCCGCGCAAACACCGATGACCCCCACGGGTATGTGTGCTAGGCTGGCAGGACTCGCTGGGAGAATCGCATGCGCCCCCCATCAACGCAACAACAACGACCTGCGCGCTGGACGGCAACGCTTACCGCACTGACATTGCTCTGGATCGCTTTTTGCAGCCCCGCACTTGCTGCCGATCCGAAACCGGTACGCATCGGGGTGATCAAGATAGTCTCCCACGCAGCCTTGGATGCAGACGAAAAAGGGTTTGAAGCCGCGCTGGCCAGCGCCGGGTTCAAAGAGGGCGTGAACGTTGTTTACGACCGGCAAAACGCCAAAGGCGACCCCGCCCGGGCTCAAGCCATTGCACAGAAGTTCGTGAACGAGAAGGTGGACCTCATTCACAGCATCGCCACACCATCAACCCAAGCCGTGCTGCAGACCACCAACAGCATTCCCGTGGTGTTTTCCTCGGTCACCGACCCGGTCAGTGCAGGCATCGTCCCCAGAGACAGTGCTCCAGGCAAGAAGACGGGCACCAACGTTACTGGCGTGAGCGACCAGTGGCCCGTACAACTGCAGTTGGAGACCTACGCCCGCTTCGTGCCCAAGGTGCGCATCTGGGGCACCATCTTCAACCCGTCTGAAGCGAACTCAATGCAGCACATCCAGGCGCTGCGCTCGGCGGCAGCTCAACTCAACTTCACCTTGGTAGAGGCCACCGTATCCACCAGCCAGGACGTCGAACGCGCAGCGCGCTCGCTGGTCGGCCGCGTGCAGGCCATCACGATCACCTCGGACAACACAACGGTTGCCAACCTGGAAGCGCTGGCCAAGGTGTGCAGGGAGCAAAAGATCCCGCTTTTTGCGGGCGACGTGGACAGCGTTTCCCGTGGCGCGATTGCGGCTTACGGGCTGGACTACTACCTAGTGGGCTACTCGGCAGGCAAGAAGGCCGCGCTTGTACTCAAAGGCATCAAGCCCGGCGACACACCTTGGGGCCCGGTTGAGAAGTTCAGCCTGGTGGTGAACCCCGACGCCGCCTCTGCCCAGGGCATCACCATCCCCCCTGACATGTTCAAGCGTGCCGACCGAGTGATACGCTGATCCACCTGCCACGACCGTTATCCATGCGTTTACAGGGAAGCCTTTACGCGGCAGTGGCCGTGCTGCTCATTTCGATTGGCATAGGTGCCTACGTCGACCACCAGAACGACAGCATGCACCAGCGCCACCTTGAGGTGGGCACCCGCCTGGAGCGCATGGTGCGCCTGAGCCAGGAACTCACGGGCATGCTGGCCACAGCCGTGCTGGAAGGCAACACACTGCGCACCGCAAGTTACGACACGGTTAAGACTGAACTCGACCACACCTTTGAGACCGTGGACAGTTTGACCAGAGACTTCAATCTGGCAGGAGAGATGAGCGCTCTTAGCCAGGAACACGACAAACTGCGTGTGGTGGAGCGGCAAGCGATTGACCTGATGCGCGCCGACCGCTGGCAGGATGCTCGCCAACTGCTGGCGGACGACAACTACCTGATGGCACGCAAGATCTACGAAATCAACAGTGAAACCGTGGTAGGCGCGCTAAGCGGTGAACTGGCTGCCATGGCAAGTCAGCACGCGCGCTGGCGGCAAGCCGCGCTGGCCTTGCGTCTGGGCGCGGTGGCACTGCTGTTATGGGTGGGTGGCAGGTTCTCAAGGCGCCTGCGCAAAGAGGTGCTGGAACAACAGCGGCTGCGGCTGAAGATCAGCGCTGCCAATCAGGCGCTGGAGGAAAAGGTGAAGCAGCGGACGAAGGAGCTGCAGGTAGCCAACCGCCAGCTTGAAGTGTTGAGTGCCACTGATGGCTTGACTGGCCTGGCCAACCGCAGGCACTTCGACACCATCTGGCAGCAGGAATGGCAGCGCGCCACACGCCAAGGCTTGCCGCTGGCGGTGATCATGCTAGACGTGGACCACTTCAAGGCGTTCAACGACGAATACGGCCACCCCGCTGGGGACGAATGCCTCAGGCAAGTGGCGCAGGTGCTGGCAGCCACAGCGCGGCGGGCTGGTGAACTGGCTGCACGCTACGGCGGCGAGGAATTTGTGGTGGTGTTGCCCAACACCTCGCCCCAGGTGGCCAGGCAGACCGCCGAGCTGATCCGCCGGGGCGTGCAGGCCCTGGCCATTGCACACGCAAAGTCGGCCACCTCCACGGTGGTGACGGTGAGCCTGGGCTTCAGCGCCCGTGTTCCAGCGCTCGATGATGGGCTCTACAGCCTGTTGCAGGAAGCCGATGACGCGCTTTACCAAGCCAAGCGCCAAGGCAGGAACCTGGTCATGGAATGGGCGCCAGCCGAGGACACCCTTTCCCTGTGAAGCCAGCAGACGGCCTCAACTGCCCGCCACCTTCATGCGGTCGATGAGCACGGAGCCCACCGTCTTCGCGCCGTAGGCGTAGTCATCAGCCCCCACGGCCACGATGCCGCGGAACATGTCCTTCAGGTTGCTGGCGATGGTGATTTCCTGCACAGGGAAAGCGATGCGGCCGTTTTCCACCCAGAAGCCTGCCGCGCCGCGCGAGTAGTCGCCCGTCACGTAGTTCACGCCCTGGCCCATCAACTCGGTCACGAACAGGCCCGTGCCCAGCTTGCGCAGCATTGCATCCAGGTCGTCGCCGCTCTGCGTGAGGCGGCTGGTCAGGAACAGGTTGTGCGAGCCACCCGCGTTGCCGGTGGTACGCATGCCCAGTTTGCGGGCGGAATACGTGCTCAGGAAATAGCCCTTCACGCAGCCGCCGCCCACCACTTGGCGCCCCACGGTCTTCACGCCTTCGTCGTCAAAAGGCGCACTGCCCTTGCCGCCGGGAATCAGCGGGTCTTCCACGATGTCGATGTGGTTGGGAAACACCTGGCGGCCCAGGCTGTCCACCAGGAAGGTGGTCTTGCGGTAGAGCGCACCGCCGCTGACGGCCTGCACAAACGCCCCCAGCAGGCCAGCAGCCAGCGGCGCCTCGAACAGCACCGGGCATTCGGTGGTGGGAATCTTGCGCGGGTTCAAGCGCGACAAGGCACGCTCAGCCGCGTAGCGGCCCACTGCCTCGGGGCTGGCCAGTTCATCGGGCGAGCGCATGGAGCTGTACCAGTAGTCGCGCTGCATGTTGGCACCGCGCCCTGCAATGGGTGCTACCGAGAAGCTGTGCCGCGAACTGGCGTACCCACCACGGAAGATGCCCGCGCGCCCGCGCTCGCCGCCACGCATGTGTTCGGTGAAGAAGTGCGATTGCTGCGCAGACACCCCTGCACCTTCGCTGTTGGTGATCTTCTTGCTGGTGGCCAGCGCCGCACCTTCGCAGCGCAGGGCAATCTGCAACGCCTCTTCGGCGCTGATGGCCCAGGGGTGGAACAGGTCCAGGTCGGGGTAGTCGTTGGCAATGTCCTGCTCGTCGGGCAGGCCTGCCACCGGATCTTCGGCGGTGAAGCGGGCAATGTCGTAAGCGGCCTGTACCGTCTGGCGGATGGCCTCAGCGGAAAAGTCTGATGTGGACGCGTTGCCGCGCCGCTGCCCCAGGTAAACCGTGATGCCAAGCGACTTGTCGCGGTTGCGCTCCACGTTTTCCAACTCACCCTTGCGAACCGATACGCTCAGCCCCGAGCCCTCGGAAACCTCGACGCCTGCATCCGATGCGCCGAGTTTGCGGGCGTGGATCAACGCCTGGTCGGCCAACTCTTCAAACTGTTCTCGGCTGTACTGGAAGCCGCTGGCGGGTGCTGGTGCAGGAGCGGCGGGCTTGCGCACAGAAGCGGAAGAAACAGCGGACGGGGTTCGGGCGGGGGTCTTTTTCATGTCGGCGGCTATGATACTTGGCATGGCACGCAAACCCACCAAAGGCTATTTCGTCAAAGGCCATTTCGTCGCTGAAGGCAGCGAACTGGACCTGGAACTCAAGCGCGAACTCAAAGGCGACGTTGAGCAAAGCAAGACCGACCTGAAGAAACGCAGCGACCACCTGCAATCCCTGGGCGAAGCCCTGCTGACCCTGCGCAAGGGGCTGCTGGACAAGCTCGCCTTGTCCGACAGCCTGCTCGACGCACTGGCAGAGGCCAAGCGCATCACCAACTTCGAAGGCCGCCGCCGGCAGATGCAGTACATCGGCAAGCTCATGCGCAAGCTCGATGAAGGCACCGTCACCGCCATCGAGTCTGCGCTGGAGGTGCAGCACCAGGGCAGCGCCCAGGAGACGCAGCGCCTGCACGAGGCAGAGCAATGGCGCGACCGCCTCGTCAACGACGAGGCCGCGCTCAACGAATGGCTGCAGCTCGACCCGGACGCCGACCTGCAGCACCTGCGCTCGCTCATCCGGCAGGCCCGCAAGGACGCTCAGGCCAAGGCAGGCGCAGAGCGCCCCGGCGAGGCCCAGCGCCACGGCAAGGCCTACCGCGACATCTTCCAGATCGTGCGCACCCGCCTCAGCGGCGCGGCTGACGAAGCCCCCACCGACACCGAAGAATGACCATGAGCGACAGCTTTGACCCCGTCAAGATCGGCATCGTCTCCATCAGCGACCGCGCCAGCAGCGGCGTATATGAGGACAAGGGCCTACCCGCTCTGCAGGAATGGCTCACCCGGGCGCTGAAGAACCCCATCACCTTCGAACCCCGCCTCATCCCCGACGAGCAGGCCACCATCAGCGCCACGCTGATCGAGCTGGTGGACGCGGGCTGTGCCCTGGTACTCACCACGGGGGGCACCGGCCCGGCACTGCGCGACGTGACGCCCGAGGCCACGCTGGCCGTGGCACACAAGGAAATGCCTGGCTTTGGCGAACAGATGCGCCAGATCAGCCTGAAGTTTGTGCCCACGGCCATCCTCTCGCGCCAGGTGGCGGTGATCCGCGACCGCAGCCTCATCATCAACCTGCCGGGCCAGCCCAAGTCGATTGCCGAGACGCTGGAAGGTCTCAAGGACGCCGATGGCAAGCCCGTGGTGCACGGCATCTTCGCGGCGGTGCCTTATTGCATCGACCTGATCGGCGGGCCGTACCTGGAAACGAATGACGATGTGTGCAAGGCCTTTCGGCCGAAATCGGCCGTCCGCCCTGCACGCTGAAGGCTTTTTCAAGGAGGAGTGAAGATGGAAATCATGGAAACCGGCGCCAGCAAGGAATCCCGCAACACCGCCGTGCTGATCTGGATCGGCACGCTGTTCCTCGGGTTCATCCCGTCGCTGATCGTGTACCTGGTGAAGAAGGACGACCCCTACGTGCTGGACCAGACCAAGGAAGCCCTCAACTGGTCGATCACGGCAGCCATTGGCTATGTCGCAGGCATGATCCTCACGTTCGTGCTGATCGGCATTCTGGTGTTCGTGGCGCTGGGTTTGTGCCACCTGATCTTCTGCGTGCTGGGCGCCATTGCCGCGTCTTCAGGCAAGAACTACCGCGCGCCTTTCGCACTGCGCCTCATCAAATGACGCGCGGGGGTCAAGCCCCCGCTCGCCATCACTTGCCGACGAGATCGTTGAGGCGCTTGGCCTCAAAGTGCTCGTCTTTGGCCGCGTCTGCAGGCACGGCACCGCGCGTGCCTGAAAGTTTTTCAATGGCCTGCCACAGCAGCGCGATCTGGTGCTCGTGGCCAGCTGCGTTGTCAATCAGGCCGCACATGGCCTGAGACAGTGGGTCATCGTTCTGCGTCACGCCGTAGGCCGAGAAGCCCATCTTGGACGCGGCCTCCTCGCGTTTGGCATCGGCTTCCGCCTGGATGATGCGTGCCGGGTTGCCTACGGCGGTGGCGCCTTCCGGTACGGGCTTGGTAACCACTGCGTTGCTGCCCACCTTGGCACCATCGCCCACAGTGAAGCCACCCAACACCTTGGCACCCGCCCCCACCACCACGTTCTTTCCCAGCGTGGGGTGGCGCTTGGCGCCCTTGTAGAGCGACGTGCCCCCCAGGGTAACCCCGTGGTAGATGGTGCAACCGTCACCGATCTCGGCCGTTTCGCCGATCACCACGCCCATGCCGTGGTCGATGAACACACGGCTGCCGATCTTGGCGCCGGGATGAATTTCAATGCCAGTGAACCAGCGGTTCAGGTGCGAGATGAAGCGCCCCAGCCACTTGAAACCACCATGCCAGCAGGCATGCGCCCAGCGATGCATCACCACGGCGTGAAAACCGGGATAACAGGTCAAGACCTCCCAGCGCGAGCGGGCCGCCGGGTCGCGTTCAAGGATGCAATCGATATCGGTCTTGATACGTGAGAACATGACTGGTGCAGGGGGTATAGGCCTAACAGTCTAGCGCTTCGCCCGAGCAGCGGTTTGCAGCATGGCCCTAGCCACCCCGCGCAAGATGTGGATTTCCTCTGTCGTGGGCTGTGCGCGGTTGAACAATTGGTTGAGCCGGGGCATGAGCTTTTTGGGCGCGGCGGGGTCCAGAAAGTCCACGGCCACCAGTGCCTCCTGCAAGTGCGCCAGCATGCCCGCCACGGCCTGTGCATCGGCGGGAGTGGCCTCGGGGGTACCACTGGGCGGCAGCGCAAACCCGCCCAGGGCTTGCCGCCACTCATAGGCAATCAGTTGCACGGCAGCTGCCAAATTGAGCGACCCGTAGTCGGGCGCGGTGGGAATACTCAGGCACGCATGGCAGCGGTAGACGTCCTCGTTGGTCATGCCAAAGCGTTCGGTGCCGAAAAGGAAGGCCACCCCCGCAGGCGGTTGTGCGCCCGGCGCCACCAGGGTGGCCAAATGCTCGCGCGGCGCCCGCGTGGGCGGCCCAAAATCGCGCGGCGTCATGGCTGTGGCGCACAGGTGCGACACACCCTCCAGCGCCTCGTCCAGCGTCTGCACCACGCGGGCACGGGCCAGCACATCGGTTGCGCCGCTGGAGCGCTGCAGGGTTTCTTCGCGTTGCAGCACGTCGGGCCAGCGCGGGCGCACCAGCACCAGATCGTCAAAGCCCATCACCTTCATCGCACGCGCGGCGGCCCCCACATTGCCCGCGTGGCTGGTCTCTATCAGGATGAAGCGGGTCTGCACGGCATGGCCTTTCGTTTGCGCGGGGGCTGACGCCCGGGTAAAATCGCGCTATTGTCGCTGTCATCGCGCAGCCCCGTCCTCGTTCCTCACACAATTCATGTCCTCCCTACTGCACCCCATGCTCAACGTGGCCATCAAGGCCGCACGCGCCGCTGGCGCCATCATCAACCGCGCCGCGCTCGACGTCGAATCGGTCCGCATCTCTGCCAAGCAGACGAACGACTTCGTCACCGAAGTCGACCATGCCGCCGAAAAAGCCATCATCGAAACGCTGCTGGGTGCCTACCCTGACCACGGCATCTGGGCCGAGGAATCGGGTCGACGGGAGGGCAA